>CAZXKH010000060.1:0-8968 GCA_964641385.1 uncultured Clostridia bacterium
GTGAAACCGGGAGCGGTGGAGGAGATGATCAGGCTGGGTATCCGTCTGCTGGGGGATTCTGATCTCCATCAGCGAATGAAGAAGGCTGGTCGTAAAAGGGCCCGGGAAAAGTTTGATTCAGAGCTGGTGGTACCCCGTTATGAGGAGTATTATGCCCGGGTACTGGCAGACGACAACAACAATTCCAGGGGGGAATAAGAGGATGAGTATAAGCTTTGGAACCGATGGCTGGCGTGATATAATTGCACGGGGCTTTACCTTTGAAAATCTGGGGCTGGTGGTGCAGGCAATTTCCAGCCATTTGCTGGCTGAGGAGCCTGAGGATCCACCTTTGGTGGTAATTGGTTATGATATGCGATTTCTTTCTCCTGAGTTTGCAGACCATGCGGCAGAGGTGCTTTTGGGTAACGGGCTGGAGGTAATTCTGCTCTCTGAACCCCTACTCCTGCCACTGCCTATGCCATCAAGGAGTATGGAGCTCAGGGGGCACTGATGATTACTGCCAGCCATAACCCTCCCCAGTACAATGGCATTAAGTTTATACCCTACCATGCTGGTCCGGCCCTGCCTCAGACCACTGATTCCATCGAGGAAGAGCTGCGACTGGTGGAGGAGAGTGGTGAGGTAAAGAGCTGCAACCTGGAGCAGGCAGGCTCCAGTCTTAAGCGGCTATCCATTAAAGAGGATTATCTGCAGCACCTCTTATCACTGGTAGATAAGAAGACCCTGAGCCAGATCGACTTTAAAGTGGGCTTAGATCTCATGCATGGAGCCGGCAGTGGTTACCTGGAAGAGATCTTTTCCCGGTTGGGAATTGAATACACTGCCCTGCATCAGAAGCGGGATCCACTCTTTGGCGGTACACTGCCGGATCCCACTGCTCCCAGGCTAAAGGAGCTAAAGCAGCTGGTAAAGGCAGAAGATCAGATCAGGCTGGGGCTGGCACTTGATGGTGATGCTGACCGATTTGGTGTCTTTGATGAGGAGGGCAGTTTCTTTTCTCCCAACAATCTTCTCTTTTTTATCTATCACTATTTACTGGAGGAACGCGGCCTGCAGGGAGGTGTGGTTCGTTCGGTGGCCACCACTCATCTGCTGGACAGAGTGGCAGAGGCCGCAGGTTTTCAGGTCTCTGAGACCCCGGTTGGTTTTAAGTATGTTGGTCAAAGGCTGCGCACCGGAGATTTCCTGATGGGAGGAGAGGAGAGTGGGGGTTTCAGCATCAGGGGGCATATTCCAGAAAAGGATGGCCTGCTGGCTTCCCTGCTGAGCCTTGAACTTGTTGGTTACTGGGGGGAGAGTCTCTCTGCCCTTCGCTCCCGGCTCTGGGAGCAGTATGGAACCCTTGTCAGCCAGAGGCTTGATCTGGAGTATTCCCGGGGACAGCGGGAGGAGATTACAGATAGAATTAAAGCCCTGGAACCGGCTTCTATGGCCGGGATCAGGGTTGATAGGATTGATACCCTTGATGGGAAAAAGATTATTCTGGAGGATGGCAGCTGGGCCCTGGTGCGCCCTTCAGGGACAGAACCTGTGGTCAGGATCTATGTGGAGGCAGAGGAGATGAAGCTGGTAAAAAGCCTGCAGCAGGAAGTACAGAAAAGCCTGCAAATTTAATAGATTGAGGTGTAATTAAATGCGTATACTGGCCATGGACATTGGGGCTGGAACCCAGGATCTATTACTCTATGATGATCGAAACCGGGAAATGGAAAACAATATTAAACTGGTTCTCCCCTCACCCACTCAGATGGTGGCCCGTCAAATCCAGGAAGAGAGTGCCAGGGGTAACCCTATCTGTCTAACTGGAAGACTGATGGGAGGTGGCGCTTCCTCAAGGGCTGTCCGTCAACACTTAAAGCAGGGACTCAAGGTCTACTCCCTGCCTGAACCTGCCCGGACCATTAAGGATAATCTCGATTATGTTCGTCAGCTGGGAGTTAAGATCGTGGAGAAAGTACCTGAGGGAGTCTCAACCATCCAGCTGGGTGATATCAGGTCTGAGGCCCTGGAAGAGACCCTACAATTATGGGGCATTGATTCTCCAGATCACTTTGCCCTGGCGGTTCAGGATCACGGGTATTCTCCTCAGGCCAGTAACCGCCGCTTTCGCTTCCAGCACTGGCAGTCCTTTTTGGAGGAGGATGGCAGCCTGAGAGGCCTTGTCTATCGTCGCCCCCCTGAATACATGACCAGAATGAAGGCTCTGCAGGAGGTTTTCCCTGAGGCTCTGGTAATGGATACCGGGGCGGCAGCCATCTGGGGGGCTCTCTGTGATCCGAGAGTTAGAGAGAGAATGGATCAGGGTCTGGTGGTGGTTAATATCGGTAACAAACATACCCTGGGGATGCTTGTTTACCGGGAGAAGGTATGGGGCATCTTTGAACACCATACCGGTCAGCTTAAGGCCCGGAAAATAGCTGACCTTATTCAGGGGCTGAGAGAGGGTACTTTAGTCAATGAAGAGGTCTTCAATGATGGAGGCCATGGGGCCAGTCTGCTGGAGGATCTGCCCACAGCTGCCTCCTTTGATTTTGTGGCTGTCACCGGCCCCCGTCGAGGCCTGGTGGAGGAGATGGAGGGGCTTTACTTTGCTGTTCCTTACGGAGATATGATGCTCAGCGGCTGCTTTGGACTGGTCAGGGCCATGCTGGATACATAATTCTCTCTCCTATGAGAAAGGCTATTAGTAATTATAATACTGCTCACAGGGGGAGTTTGAATTGTATCTCAGTTTTCCTCATTTTGAAAACCTGTATATACCTCTTTTGGCCCTTTTCCAGGAGCTGGGGGCAGAGGTGCTTTTACCACCACCGCCCACCGAGGAGACCCTTAACCTGGGTCAGCTACATGCTCCTGAATCCTCCTGTCTGCCGGCCAGGATCAACCTTGGTTCCCTTATCCAGGCTCTGGAGGAGGGGGCAGATACCCTGATTATGGTGGGGGGAGTTGGTCCCTGTCGTCTGGGTCATTTTGCCCAGCTGCAGGAGATGGTGCTGAGAGACATGGGTTATGACTTTCAGATGGTGATCCTGGAACCAGATCTTCAGGAGACACTGGGAAAAATAAGGACTCTCTTTCCCTCCCTTACTCTGCCTGTCTTGGTAAGAGCTCTCAGGTGGGCCTGGCTGAAGCTCAGGCTGCTGGAGCTGATTGAAGCTCAGGCCAGGCAAGAGCGATCTTTGGATGGCGGAGGAAGAGCAGATAGGCTCCTGCAAAAGCGGCTGGAAAAACTTCAGCAGACTGAAACCCGGCAGGGGCTCCTGGAACTAAAGGGGGAAATTCTGGAGCAGAGAAGGGATGACAGTTCATCCTCATCGCTCAGGGTGGCCCTTGTTGGTGATATCTATACCATAATCGATTCCTTTGCCAATCTTGGCCTGGAGAGAATGCTGGGAGAGATGGGGGTTTTTGTTTACCCCTCTATTACCTTTACAGAGTGGATTAAAGAGCACCTTTTCCTTCGCCCCCTTGGTCTAATCTTTAGGGATCCTGTCCAGCAGGCTGCAATGCCCTACCTTAAGTCAGAAGTGGGTGGTATGGGGCTGGAGAGTGTTGGGCGTTCAGTCCTCTATGCCCAACAGGGTTTTGATGGTGTGCTGCAGCTGGTTCCCTTTACCTGTATGCCGGAGATAGTGGCTGAGAGCATCCTGCCCCGGGTTAGCCGTGACTGGAACCTACCGCTGATGACCATTCTCTTTGATGACCAGCGCTGCCGGGAGGGGATGAGGATCAGGGTGGAGGCCTTTATCGATCTGATGGAGAATAAAAGAAGGGCAGGAAATAGCAATGGACAAAAGAAGGGATTATTATCTGGGCCTTGATCTGGGAGGAACCAGTCTTAGAGTGTGTCTGGCCAGAGGATTGAAGGAACCCCTGTCCTCGGTGAAAATTAAGACTGAGGCTGAGGGTGGGTTAGAGCATGTACTGGACCGAATACAGATGGGTATAGACCTTTTGCTCAAGCGAAGGGGAGTCTCACTGGCAGAGGTCAGGGCACTGGGACTGGGTGCTCCAGGAGAGGTAGACTTTCAGGCGGGTATGGTCTGTCATGCACCCAACCTGGGCTGGGTTGATATCCCCCTGCAGGGGCTGCTGGAGGAGAGGCTTGGGCTTTCAGTCAAGATCGATAATGATGCCAATGTTGCTGCCTGGGGTGAATATACCCTGGGGGCCGGGCGGGGAATGGAGAACCTGCTTTATCTAAGTGTGGGGACCGGGATCGGTGGCGGTATTATCATCAATGGCAGTCTCTATCGTGGAGCCAGTGGCGGAGCAGGTGAGTTTGGCCATCTTATTCTTAAAGAGGATGGTCCTCGCTGTGGATGTGGTAATAGGGGCTGTCTGGAGGCTATGGTTGCCGGTCCGGCACTGGTTAAGGGGGCCAGACTGGTTGCTCTGGAAGAGGAGACTCTAATGGAGGAGCTGGCAGGGTCTGTGGAGAAGATAGAGGGTGAAGTGGTGACACAGGCAGCAAGAAAGGGAGATAGACGGGCACAGGAGCTTTTTTCAGAGCTGGGTTATAGGCTGGGGACTGCTCTCATTAGCCTGACCAACATCTTTAATCCAGAGGGTGTTGTCATCGGGGGTGGTGTCTCTGAGGCCGGTGAATACCTGCTAAGTCCAGTCAGAGAAAGGATTAGAGGGGCTGCCAGTATGCGGTCTGCAGGTGAGGTGGCTATCAAAGAGGCAGAGCTGGGACAGGAGGCAGGATTAAAGGGAGCTCTATCACTGGCCATCAACCATGAATAATAATGTCATAAACGGGGAATAATGGAATACATATAGTGGAGAGCTCATTTTTGGGGGGCTTGACGTGAATCGATATCTTTTATTAATTATTCTTTTTGCTTTAATAGTGGGTATTACTGCCGGTCTCTATTACAGCCATGGAGAGCGGGAACAGGGGGACAGGATTATTTTTAGTGCCCGGGATCAGGTGGGAGATGATTATGGTCCCGGTACCTATCTTTACCCCACCAATGAACAGTTTAAACCACAGGAAGATCTCTTTGATCTGCATTCCTTTCAAATCAGGGAGGAGGATAGCTGGTACCGCTTCTTATTTACCTTTGGCAAGCTAACCAACCCCTGGCAGGCCAGGCATGGTTTCAGCCACCAGCTGATTCAGCTTTATATCGATAATGATCGTGGAGGAAGCACTGAAACCTTTGTGCCCGGTGCCGGGGTCAGCTTTTCTGAGTCCCATCCCTGGAACTATCTGCTTAAGATCAGTGGCTGGGGGGTGGAGCTCTTCCGATCAGATGAGGATCCCGAGCAGGCTGCAGGTGAAGTGGAATCAGAACTGGAGATCCTGGATGATGAGAGGACTATCAGTGTCAGGGTTCCGGTGGAGGAGCTGGGTTCTGTTGACAGGGGCAGCTTCTACCTGCTGGTGGGTTCCTTCGATATCTTTGGTCCTGATAATTATCGTCAGGTTAAGGAGGAGGTTGGTCCCTGGCATCTGGTGGTGGCAGTGACAGTGAATACAATCCCAATGTGGTTGACATCCTTACTCCCGATAATAAGTCTCAGCAGGAGTTGCTTGGTGATTGGTGTGCAGAGGAGGAGAGGCTGGCTGAGCTGGTACCTGTTGGTGGCAGAATAGAGCCAATAACTCTCCTGAAACCGGCGGCCCTTCTACTGGCCTTTTTACTGGCTTTATTACTTTTATTCCAACACCGACAGCATAAAAAACCCTGGGGCTAAATCTTCAGCAAGGTCCTGATCTTACAGGCCTCTTGCAAATCCTCAGGCCTGCAAGAGGCCTTTATACATATATTTCATAACCTAAGGGCCTGATCTAAATACTGAAGCCATTCTATCGGTTAAACACTCTGCTGGTCTTTACCTAAAAATAATCAAAAAAAGGAAATATATTATTTACATTCTCCATCTGAGGCTTTCTCCTTCAATGCCGTCAATACCTTGAGATAATAGGCTGGAGCCTGTAGTCTTCTTATCATACTCAACTTCCCAGCTAAAACCTCCAAAGATAGACTTCATTTCACCCTTTTCAAGTTTCCTTTTCCGTGGTTTTAGGTCATTTATTTCTATTCTGGCCATTATTTGCACCTCCTTTCATTATCTTCAATTATATTATATCACAATTCAATTAATATTTCTGTGAAGCTGATCACTAAAATTAGAAGTTTCACCTTTTTAAGAGAGCAATTAAAGAATATTGCTTTCTTAGAGCTTTATTCTCTTTCCCAGACATGCATGCCAGGTGAGGCCTGGTGTTCCCTTCTTCTTGCCTCCACTTCTTCGATAAAGCCCAGGGTATCATTGTTTTTTCCTGTCCTCTGCAAGGAAGATGTATAGGCATAAATTTCGCTGACCGTTACCCATTGGGAATCGATGAGGTCAGAGGGTTTGTCCCTGGGAGTGTGAAGTTTTTGGGATCTCAGCAGCACTTTAAATCCATCCCCCTCTATTACTCCCAGTTCCAGCCTGTAGTCTGTGTCAGGAGCCAGGTTGTGCAAATAGTACTCTCGACTATCTGATGAAAGGGTGTGTTGCTGGTAGTTTCCCTGCTGGTGTCCTTTGCTGCTGAGTCTGTAAACTCTGAGCAGAAGTGGATCCTTTATTTCTGCTCCTGTCTCTGAACTGTAATCCCAGTAGGCATAAATACAGTACGGATCTCTCACAATACCCTTTAACAGGTTCTCTGCATAGCTGTGGGGTAGTTCAACTCTCATTTCTGGCAAGTGACTTACTTCCTCCTTTTTCTCTTCCTCTCTTCTGTATTCTTCTTCTATTTCGGGCATAGAAGTTAATTCCAGGGAAAACTCTTCCTCAGGGAGTGCTCTCTTCTTTTTTTTCTCTGGCGCTGGGCCGGGGAGCTGAAGCAGAAAGAAATAGAGAAAGAAGATTACAGCTATTAAGGCCAGAAGAATCAAAGAGGTGTTTAGATTCATGGCTTCATGAACCCCTTTCCTTGGTTAAAGATAGGCCTTCTTATTGATTCTTTGATCAGAAAAGTAACGGTAATCAAGCTCTGGAAAGAGAGGATTCCTTTCTTTCAGGCACCTGGCCAGCTCTACATCAGGTCTTCCTTTTTTCAGGCTATGGTAGAGCTTTTGAAAATTGTGCAGGTGGTTTTTTGTTCTTTGATGGGCATACTCCACCATGGTACCGGTTTTCATAATAAAGGCCCAGTCACTGCTCTGGGCCAGCAAAAGCTCCCTCAGGGCCTGATCAAGGGCTCTCTTTTCCCTTCCCTCAGCTTTGATAAAGTCTTCTCTTAGCTCCTTCATCATCCTTTCTCCCCGGTGCAGATGTCTGTAAATCCAGGCATTACTTCCCTCCAGCCAGACTTCATGGTACCCTTTATATCCCCAGCTGGAGCTTAGGGTTTTGATCAAGGTATTCTCCGGGGGTAATGAGTTGATAGTCCCTCTGATCAGCTGCACTTTTGCGCAGTACTTCCTTTAACCAGACTGGCCCCTCAAACCACCAGTGGCCAAAGAGTTCAGCATCATAGGGAGCTGTAATAACTGGCTTTACACCATCCATTCTATCGGCCAGGAAGTTAATCTGTTGCTGGCGGTTAAAGATGAAGTTTCCGGCATGGATCTCTGCCTTTCTGCGACCTTCCTCCTGGTTATAGATCTCCTTGTTTCCGCCAGGACCGGTGATCCGGTGGTACTTAATTCCAGTCTGTTTACGAAAGCCATCGGGAAAGAAGGGCTGCAGGTAATCAAGCTCCTCTTCATAACCTATATCTCGATAGAATTCGCGGTACTGGTAATCTCCGGGGTAACCCTCACTGGCACTCCATACCTGTTTGGATGATTCGGGATCACGGCCAAAGGCGGCCACCCCCGCGGGGGTAATAATAGGGCTAAAGGGCCCGTATTTGGGACGGGGTGCTGCATAGAGCAGCCCGTGGTGTTCCAGGCAGAAGTATTCCAGTCCATAATCTCCTATTATTCTCTCCAGCCCCTGCCGGTACCCACATTCAGGTAGCCAGAAACCCCGGGGTCTTTCTCCATAGACTTCGGTATGCTGGTCAACGGCCAGCCCTATCTGGGCTCTCTTTCCCTCTTCAGTGCTGATCAGGGGTAGATAGCTGTGGGTGGCAGCACAGGTGATCAGCTCCAGAGAGCTCAGTCCTTGAAACCTGGAGAAGGCTGTAGTCAGATCACCCTGGTAGCTGTGATAGATCTCTCTGGCCTCTGTAAAGAGGTGGTGATACATTTCGGCCAGGGGTTTGCGTTCCGGGTCTTGAGCTCTTCTGTCCAGCTCTTTTTTTGCCAAAATAATTGATCTCTCAAGGTGCTCTCCAAACCTCTCCTGCAGCAGCTGATCTTTAAACATGGCTGTTAGAGTGGGGGAGAGGACCATGGTCAGCTTAAATTCTGTTCCTTCACTGTACAGATCTTCCATCATTTTAATTAATGGTAAATAGGTTTCCAGCATGGCTTCATAATACCAGTATTCCTCCAGGGCTCCATGCTCCAGCTCTGGATGGCGTACAAAGGGTAAGTGGGCATGCAGTATCAGGGCCAGATAACCTTTTTCCAATGATAGCATCTCCTTGCCGTCTTGGTAATCTGTTAACTAATATGGTTTTTACACCTTCCTTTTATACATTATAAATAGTGAATAATTAGCCTTAGACTGGAAATAGTAGATCCTGAAATCTGAAGGTTTCTAAAGGAGGTTATAAATGAAGATACTTGTTCTTACCTGGGAGTACCCTCCTTTAAGCTTTGGGGGGCTTTCCTATCATGTCTACAGGCTCTGTGGTGAGCTGGCAGATAAAAACTGCCAGATCCATGTGTTAACTCAGGGTTCTGAGGGGAAAGAGGAAGAAGAAAAAAAGGGCAATCTTCATCTCCACCGGGTGGTTAAAGAGTGTGTCTCTTCTCCGGATTTTTTAACGGAGATTATGTCCCTTAATTTTCAGCTACTAAAGAAGGGTATCAATTTAATTGAAGAAGAGGGACCCTTTGATCTGGTT
>CAZXKH010000061.1:0-8958 GCA_964641385.1 uncultured Clostridia bacterium
CATCTCTATCCATTCCTCTGTGGATATATTCAATAAATTATGTCTTTTGTCCTACTTTATCGTTTTACAATAAAAAAAGTAATCACTATAAAGGGCGAAAAAGTGATTACTAATAAACAAGAAAATAAGGCTCTGAAAATTAGCTTTCGTTTAAATATCAATATAGGGAATTTCAGATTTATTAGCTGCTTTAATCAATCGAGAATCTAAGGTTAATAAAAAACCACTTTTTCTTCTGCAAGTAATTAAATACATAGCGTCATAAGCAGGATGATTTATTTTACATGATAAAGAAATAGCTTCTTCATATATATTATCTGCTTCTATAAACTGAGTAACCAAATCAAGTGTATGTCTTAATTTATGTGTAATTTTATTTATTGGATAATTTTTGATTTTATGATATTTCCACATTGTATTGGATGCTTCATAAATATATAAAGAAGGAGATATAATTAAATCTGCATTTTCGAGTTTAGATTTTATAATTGATTGTTTAGGACGCCCCATAACAAATTCAATTGCAGCACTTACATCTAATGTAATTATCATCTATTGCGATCCTCCCGAATAAGTTTTACTGGATCAGGTATATCTTCATTGTTTTCAGATTTAGTCTCATTTACAATATGATCAAGTAATTTTTTTCTTTGATTTTTATTAAGTTTTTCCATTTCGAGAGCTTTCTCCAAGAGGATAATAGTTTCTTGGGTAATACTTCTTCTTTCGGCTTTAGCAAGATCAACAATTTGTTCATAAATATATTCAGGTAAATCTCGAACTTGTAGTGTTGGCATTTTGTGACCTCCTTAAAAAATTAGTATAAATATATTATAACATAAAAACAAAATGCATGCAATATGCATCATTAAATATCAGCCCTGACGCATCATATTTTTTAAAAAAAGATTCTTGCTTTTGATCTGCTATTAATTAGCAATTATTATTAATAATTATCTTTTCGGTTAAATGTATGATATTTTTGTTTTCATGATCTCCTATATCAGTTTAACTAATAAACACGATTGACTGTATCACCATGAGGCATGCTCTCAAGCTCAGAAAATAAAAGCTTCAAGTCTCTTCAAACTGTGGCCTACTCATCTCTCTGTTGGCTTCCCGACGAGATGAATATTGATATACAAATAATAGTAAGTCGTATAATAAAACAGAAACTATGTTATGTGTGATTGATTTAGGATTGCGAAGATCATCTATCTGTTATAAATTCTTAACAATCCCAACCCATCCATTCATCACGTGATGATAATGCCCAGGCTGCTGCTGAAAATAATAAACAACCTAAAGGATGCTCTCTGTCTCTATCCCCTGCTCTAATAAAATAACGCTGACGAGCACCAAAGGCCCCCTTAAAACCTAAAACATGATAACGCTCCATATACTCATTCCAAAGATCCCTTAATTGCTTACCACGTACAGCCTCTAATTCTATCGGATAATAATCAGATACTGTACCTTCCAACTCTGATGAAGGAGGTGCTGTCTCAGGACCAGGTACTATCGGCTTGCGCTTACCTCTAGTCCTTTTATTTTGCTTTGCAGGTAGATTAACTAATCCTTCTGACTCTAATCTCAACATCAATTTTTTACAACTAAGAAGCTTATAACTGCCATTGGGTGACGACCAACCAAGATTCTCACAGATAGTCCGTGCTAATTCCTCCCTGCTCAAACTAGGAAATAAGTCGATTATCTCTACAACTTCCTCTAACTCGACAATCGTAAAATCACGACCATAAAGCAATACCGGCTCTTCAGGTTCCTGAATAATATTCTCCATTGTGTGGATACGCCTCAATTATTCTCCACACAATAGCTTATTATATCTAATTTAGAAGATCAGTCATTTTGCGAAAATATTTTTTTGTCTTTCCCAGTAACACCCGATATATGGTCATTTATTTTTTGATGCCTCAGGGCTGAAGCCAAAGAAAGTAAGTGTTGAATATATTTTCTTTCTAAAACCAGAGGGTAATACCATGAATTAATTGGGGTTTGTACTTTCCATTGCAGAGTATTTAAGAGTTGAAACAGTTTTTTGCCCATATTAAGAATAAAATGCCGGGCTGAGGAAAAGATAAATAGGGATAGTAAATAAAATGAAGGGAGGGATTTAAAATGAGGGGATGGTTGGGTACCATTGTCCGTTTTATCGTCTCAGCTTTTGTTCTCCTGGCCATTGGTTTTTTCCTGCCTGGTTTTACCATGCTGGGCTTTGTAAATGCCCTGATCGCAGCCCTGGTAATCGCTGTTATCGGTTATGTGGTTGAAGCCCTGCTGGGAGAGGGGATCTCCCCCCGCAGCAGAGGTGTGGTTGGTTTTGTAACTTCGGCAGCAGTGATATTTCTGGCTCAATATGTGGTACCGGGATTGGGAGTAACTGTGCTAGGGGCACTGATTGCCGCTCTGATCATTGGTGTTGTTGATGCCTTTGTACCTACAGAACTGAGATAGGAGATGATGATCCCAGATGGCCGGGAGAGAAGATTCACTGACACCTTACAGCGACCTGGCTCTTGAATCCCCTGATCTTGGACAGCTGGAGAAGGAGGCTGTGGGGGTGGAGTCCGAAGAGGAACAACATGGCCTGGCCCTGATTACCAGGATTAAAATCCTGAACCAGATTGCAGCTTCGAGGATGCAGAAACCCCCCGGTACCTATATTACCATTGAGACAGCCACCCTGCGTGAGCAGAGCCGGGAGGAGCAGCTTAAGATCAGTTACCTTCTCGGTCTGGAGCTGGAGAGGATGATCAGGGCCCTGGTAGGGGTCAGGGAACCACATTTTTTTGTTGTGGGTCTTGGTAACTGGAGGGCAACTCCAGATGCCCTGGGCCCTGAAACCGTAGGTCAGCTGATGGTTACCAGACATCTTTATCAGGAGACTCCTCCTGAACTAAGGGAGGGTTTGAGTTCTGTTTCAGCTCTGGCTCCAGGAGTGCTGGGGATCACCGGTATTGAAACTGGGGAGATAATCAGGGGTATTGTAGACCATATTCGGCCCCATTTAGTGCTGGCCATTGATGCCCTTGCTGCCCGCAGTACAGAAAGACTCAGTTCCTCCATTCAGCTCTGTGACACCGGGGTGGCTCCCGGTTCTGGCCTGGGTACCAGAAGGGTTAGTATTACCCAGCAAAGGATGGGTGTTCCTGTTATTGCTCTGGGAGTACCTACAGTCATTCATGCCACCACCATTGTGGCTGAGAGTATCAAGCGGGTGATGAATCAGGACCAGCAGTATTCAGCTCTAGAAGAGAAGAATGCAGCCAGTGATATTCTCTCCCCCTTTATCGGACAGCTGGTGGTAACCCCCAAGGGTATTGACCAGCTGATCGAAAACCTATCCCGGGTTCTGGCCGGAGGGATCAATATGGCTCTGCATCCCGATATTAATCAGGACAATCTGGCCGATTATATGTAGTTTTATGGGGGTCTGGGGCTGGCCCCCATAGGCTTTTTATTGAGCATAAGCCTTCTTTCTTTAACATATCAATAAAGAGTAAGAAAAGTGAGGTGATAATGTGAGAAGTAAACTGGTTTTAATCCTGGTTTTTTTTCTATCTCTGCTCCTATCACTAAGCCTTATAAATCCTGAATTGTTAACCCTAGTATTGCCAGTGCCGGCTGGAGAGCTGTGGCAGCAGGCCAGCCCCAATCAGCTGTTTCCACAGCCGGCAGATGATTATTATCTGGTTTTTTACCGGAGAATTAAAAGCTATGGCGATCTCTTTACATCTGGTTTTTATAATGCCAGCTCCTTTCTCAAAGCACAGCTGCCGGTGATGCAGGCCTTTTCTCCCTCCTCTTCTTCAGAGCAAAAACTGCCTTCATTATCACTGGAGGAATGGCATCAAAATGGTGAGCCTCTAATCAGGATCAGGGAAAGTAAGGAAAGTAAGGTCCCTGTCAGGGAAAAGGATACAGAAGGGGCTCTTATTGAACCGGGCCTGGTGCTCATCCACAGCCATACAGCCGAGACCTATATCGATGATCCTGATGATATTGGAACCGGGCATGTGGCCCCTGGAGAAGGGGGAAGGATTACCGATGTAGGTGAGAAGATAGCCCGTATTCTGCAGGATGAATATGGCGAGAGTGTTCTTCATGATACCACTGCTCATGACAGGGAGTACAGCCGTTCCTATCTGGAATCAAGAAAGACCCTTCAGTCTATTCTGGAGCAGTATCCACAGCCGGGGATTATCATCGACCTCCATCGAGATGCCCTTTCTGTTTCCAGTTTGCAGCTGACAAGAACCAGGATTGAGGATCAGAAGGCAGCCCGGGTGCTGTTGATTGTTAGTGGTGATCAGCTGGGCTTAAACCATTCAGAGTGGAGGAGAAATCTGGCCTTTGCTCAGTATTTGGGTCAGAGGATAGAGGCGGAGTACCCTGGCCTCTTACGGGGAGTTGAAGTCAGGGAGGGCCGGATATACAACCAGGATCTACATCCCCGTTCCATAATTATGGAGATTGGAGATTATCGTAGCCATACCCGGGAAGCCCTGGTTACAGCCAGGATAATTGCCTCTGTTCTGGCCTCAGTACTGGAGGATCTTAGAACCGGCAATCCCTCCTTCTCCTTGATATCCTGAGTTAGTGATGCTATAATAGGCTGAGTTTCATAGAAGAGATCTTTCTTTGGATTTTTCCTTGATTCATAACAGAGGTCAGTTTCTAACTATTAATAATTATTATTTTTACAGGACAGGCCCTGGTGCTTGCCAGCACTAAATCTTTGCTTCTGCTCTTGGTTAAAGTAGGGCTTGATTTATTTTTTTTATTGATCTTGAGGATAATCAGTCTAAATATGGTGTATATTTTAGCAAATGAGAGTTAATTTTTTATAATTGGATTTGACAAAAGGAACAGTAGATGATATTTTATCTATGACTTCTAATTAGCACTCTCTACAGATGAGTGCTAACAATGGCGGAGGGGATGAAGATGGAGGTGCTTGATAGCAGAAAGGAAAAAATACTAAAGGCTATTGTTCAGGAATACATCCTGACGGCTGAGCCCATTGGTTCCCGTACTCTGGCCAGGCGTTACAATCTGGGTGTTAGCCCGGCCACCATCAGGAATGAGATGGCCGATCTGGAGGAGATGGGTCTGCTCAAGCAGCCACATACCTCTGCTGGAAGAGTTCCCACCGATCAGGGGTACAGGG
Organism: uncultured Clostridia bacterium; assembly: GCA_964641385.1. Lineage (GTDB taxonomy): Bacteria > Bacillota > Halanaerobiia > CAZXKH01 > CAZXKH01 > CAZXKH01. The sequence goes on from CAZXKH010000061.1 coordinate 5,192, forward strand.
TTTATGTTGATTCCCTGATGGAGCGTGTTTCTCTTTCTGACCGGGAGATAGATGAGATTAAGCGCAGATACAGCCTGAGCAAGAAAAATGAGATCCAGGAACTGATCGAAGAGACCTCAGATCTGCTTTCAGCACAGACCAGACATACCTCGCTGGTTATGGGACCTAATTTACAGGAGAGTACCTTTCAGCACATTCAGATGGTTCCTATCAGCAGCAGGAGGGTCATGATCCTGCTGGTTACTGATACAGGGCTTGTCCAGAACAGAATGGTACACCTGCCGGGTGAACTGAGCCGCCGTGATCTGGGTGAAATTTCCAGTTTCCTTAATGAGAGACTCCAGGGCTTGAGCCTTGATGATATCAATGAGGAAATGATCCACAGCCTGGAGAGAGAACTGATTAACCGTTTTTCCCTGCTGGATCAGACCCTTGACCTGATTAACACTATCATCGATATCACTCTGAGTCAGGGGGAGGGCAAGATCTATCTGGGGGGGACCACCAATATTCTGGAGCAGCCAGAGTTTCATGATCTGGAAAAGGTTAAAATGGTCCTCAGGATCCTGGAACATGAAGACCTTCTTTACCGTGCCCTTTCCGGTATAGAACAGGGAAGAATGAATATCGTAATTGGTGAGGAGAATGAATTTGAAGAGATTCATGACTGCAGTCTGGTTACAGCCACTTATTTTATCCGGGGAAGAAGGGTTGGAAAGATAGGAGTCTTGGGCCCTAAAAGGATGGAATACCCCAGAATAATATCTGTGGTTGATTATATGGCCAATATATTGAGCCAGATGCTTTCAGGTGGAGAGCAAATTGATAAGAATTATAAGAGGCAAGAAAAGGCAAGGGGTGGGGATTAATCATGGATGAAATTCAAAAAAATGGTGAACTAAGGCCAGAGGATGAAGATAGCAGGGAGCAGGAGGTGCAGGAAGAGGAGGAAGTAGCATCCTCAAAGACAGCACAAAAAGAACTGGAAGGGGAAGAGGTGGGGGAAAAAGAGGGAGAAGAAAGGGAAAGGGATCAACTGGAAGAGCTCAGAGATTTACTGGAGGAGGAAAAACGGGAGAAGGAGCGTTATCAGGAAAGGGTTGTCAGGCTTCAGGCTGACTTCAATAATTACAAGAAGAGGATGATCAGGGAGAGAGACAGGGTTAGAGAGCAGGCCCTTAGAGAGTTGATGACCTCTCTCTTACCTGTTTTAGATAATCTGGACCGGGCCCTGGAGGTCACAAAGGCAGAAATAGAGGAAGAGAGAGATGATAGTGATCTGGCCCTGGGAGTGGAAATGGTTCAGCGTCAACTGATGGAACTCTTAAAGGATCGAGGTTTAGAGGAGATCAAGGCACTTGATCAACAGTTCGACCCTCTCTACCATGAGGCAGTGGAACAGGTGGAGAGTGAAGACATAGATGAGGATACAGTAATAGAGGTGCTGCAGAAGGGTTATCTTTACCAGGGTGAGGTTATCAGGCCCTCCATGGTTAGAGTTGCCAGGTAATATTGTACCTCTCAGGATTATAAAAACGTAAATATAAGAGGAGGGAACAGGAATGAGCAAAGTACTTGGTATTGATCTGGGAACAACCACTTCCTGTATGGCAGTAATTGAAGGAGGAGAACCGACGGTTATCTCCAACGCTGAGGGCAGTAGAACCACTCCTTCAGTGGTGGGTTTTTCTAAGAAGGGTGAGCGTCTGGTTGGTGAAGCAGCCAAAAGGCAGGCCATTACCAACCCCGATCAGACTGTGACTTCGATTAAACGGCATATGGGTGAGGATTATAAAGAGACACTGCAGGGCAAGGATCATACTCCACAACAGATCTCAGCCATGATTCTGCAGAAAATGAAGAGTGATGCCGAAGATTATCTGGGAGAAGAGATCGAAAAGGCGGTTATTACTGTCCCCGCCTATTTCAGTGACAGCCAGCGTCAGGCCACCAAGGATGCAGGTAAGATTGCTGGCCTGGAGGTCATGCGGATTATCAATGAGCCAACGGCTGCTTCGCTGGCCTACGGTATTGATGATGAAACAGCCCAGACTATTATGGTCTATGACCTTGGTGGAGGAACTTTTGATGTCTCCATTCTGGAACTGGGAGATGGTGTTTTCGAGGTAATTGCCACCAGTGGTAACAATAAGCTGGGTGGAGATGACTTTGATCAGCGGATTATCGACTATCTGGCCGAAGAGTTTAAAAAGGAGCAGGGTATTGACCTGCGCAAGGATCGAATGGCCATGCAGAGGTTAAAGGATGCCGCTGAAAAGGCCAAAAAGGAGCTCTCCGGGGTAATGAATACCAATGTCAATCTACCCTTTATTACCCAGACTGATGAGGGCCCCAAACACCTTGATATCGATCTTTCTCGCTCTCAGTTTAACAAACTGACCGAGGATTTAATAGAAAAGACTATGGGACCCACTCGCAGGGCCCTCTCTGATGCTGACCTGGATACCGGTGATATCGACAGGATTATCCTGGTTGGCGGAGCCACCAGAATGCCAGCAGTACGTGAGGCTATTGAGAAGCTGCTGGGCAAGGAACCCAGTAAGGGTGTTAACCCCGATGAGTGTCAGGCCGGGGTACTCTCTGGAGAGGTAGATGACCTGGTCCTTCTGGATGTCACACCGCTCTCACTGGGTATCGAAACCCTTGGTGGGGTATTTACCAAGCTGATAGACAGGAATACCACCATCCCTACTTCCAAGAGCAAGATCTTTTCAACGGCCGAGGATAACCAGAATGCCGTTGATATCCATGTGCTCCAGGGAGAAAGGGAAATGGCAAGGCATAACAAGACCCTGGGCCGTTTCCAGCTGACAGATATTCCACCGGCACCAAGGGGAGTGCCTCAGATCGAGGTTAAGTTTGATATTGATGCCAACGGGATCGTCAATGTCTCTGCCAAGGATAAGGGAACAGGAAATGAGCAGAATATTACTATAAAATCCTCCAGTGGTCTCTCTGAAGAGGAGATCGAGCAGATGGTTAATGAGGCCGAACAGCATGCTGAAGAGGACAAGAAACGAAAAGAGGCCGTGGAGACGGTAACTCAGGCCGATCAGCTGGTACATCAGGTGGAGAAGACACTGGATGAGGCCGGCGAAGAGCTTGATGCTTCTCTGGTGGAGAAGGTAGAAGCTGCTAAGCAGGAATTAAAGGATGAACTGGAGAATATAGATTTAAGCACTATTGAACCGGAAGAGATAGATGAGGAATCCATTCAGCAAAAAATGGATAATCTCTCCCAGGAGTTTCATCAATTGAGCAGCCAGATGTATCAGGCCCAGCAGGAAGCTGGGGGCGCAGGTCCTGAGGGCTTCAATGGAGCTCAGGAGGATGCCGGACCAGAGGCTGGAGAAGATGATGATTATGTTGATGTTGATTTTGAAGAAGTTGATGATGAAGAGGCTGCTAATTAGTAATTAATAATGGGAGGGGGCCAAAGTCATCCCGACTTTGGCCCTTCTCTTAATCGAGTCAAGTAGAGGTGTGATCAGGATGTCTAATAAGGACTATTATGAGGTGCTGGGAGTAGATCGGGATGCCAGCGAAAAGGAGATCAAGAAGGCCTATCGCCAGCTGGCCCGTAAATACCACCCGGACGTAAATGATGATGATCCAGAGGCAGAGGAGAAGTTTAAAGAGATCTCCAATGCCTATGAAATACTTAGCGATCCCGAAAAAAAAGCCCGTTATGATCAGTACGGTCATTCAGGCATTGATCAGGAAGACTTTAGGGGTGGCTTTGAAAG
>CAZXKH010000062.1:0-8955 GCA_964641385.1 uncultured Clostridia bacterium
CTCAATATTAACTGGAGAAGCTAAAAGATAAAATTCAATACCCTCTTCTTCAGCCTCTTCAATCTCCAGCTCCTCAGCCGGCATCTGATCTCTAGCCCGGCGGTAAATAACCATTACCTCTGAACCCAGGCGCTTAGATGTTCGGGCTGCATCCATGGCTGTATTACCGCCACCAATGACTGCCACCCTCTTACCAAGCTCCACTTCCTCACCCAGATTAAAGGCCCTTAAAAACTCTGTTCCACCGATAACACCTGGTGAGTCCTCTCCCGGTACTCCCATCCGACGGCTGTGCTGGGCTCCAATGGCCAGATAGACGGCGTCATAGCCCTCATCCAGCAGTTCTTTGACCTGAAAATCCTCTCCCAGCTGCTCACCGGTTCTGGCCTCGACACCAAGATCCAGGATCCGCCGGTACTCTGCCTCAAGTACGCTGTTGGGGAGCCTGTACTCAGGTATACCGTAGCGGAACATTCCTCCCAGCCCCGGTAGTGCTTCCAGAACAGTGACCTGGTGCCCCTCCTGGCGAAGATAGTAAGCGGCTGCCATTCCAGCCGGTCCTGAACCTACAATGGCCACTCTTTTGCCAGTATCATCCTTAACCGGGGGCCGGTAGGGCTCTTCCCTTTGCAGGTCAAGATCACCCACCATACGCTTCAAATAACGAATGGAGACGGGATCCTCCACCAGTTTGCGCCGGCACTCATCCTCACAGAGAGCTGGACAAACCCTGCCGATGGAGGCTGGAAAGGGAACGGTCTCCATAATTAGTTCCACTGCCTCCTGATAGTAGCCCTCAGCTATGAGATTCACATAACCCTGAGCATCACATTCGGCGGGACAGGCCAGGACACAGGGGGCACGGCAGTCGCCACGATGATCCTGTAAAAGCCTCTCCAGGGCCTCTTTCCTGGCCTCTTTCAGCTCTTTATTCTCTGTTTGAATCTTCATTCCAGGCTCCAGCTGTGTCTCACAGGCTTTAACCGGTTCAGCCTTGCCCTCCAGGCTGACCAGGCAGAGATCACAGGAAGCATGTGGCTCCAGGCCTTCCCTGTAACAGAGGGTAGGAATCACAATTCCCTCCTGCTGGGCCAGTTCCAGAATAGTCTGTGAAAGGTCACCATGGTACTCTTTATTATTAATTACTACCTTTATCTCACTCATATAACTCAGCTACCTCCTTCAAAATAACAGTTAATATAAAGGATTTAAAAACTTCTAACATCTTTAATAAACTTTGCCCTATTTTCTTATTAGCTGATAAACAAGACTAATCAATCCCACAGAAAGGTCCTCATTCCTGATTACAACCTCTTCAGGAACCCTTACTCTAACCGGAGCAAAGTTCCAGATTACAGTTATGCCAGACTCAATCATGCGATCGGCAACCTCCTGAGCAGAGCTTGCAGGAACAGCAATAACTCCGATCTCTATTTGAGCCTCTCGTACCACTCTTTCAAAATCATTTACACCCCTAACTTCCAGTCCTTCCACCCGGTGACCGATCTTACCCAGATCGGCATCAAAGACCTTGACAATTTCCAGTCCAATGCGTCTAAAGCCCTCGTAGTTCACAAGAGCCCGGCCCAGGTTTCCTGCTCCCACCAGGGCAATCTTCCAGGTGGTATCAAGTCCAAGTATTCGCTCCAGATCCTTAATCAATGAAGAGACCTCATAACCCACTCCTCTTCTTCCAAACTCCCCATAATAGGAGAGATCCTTGCGCACCTGAGTGGGGGGAATACCCAGGGTTTCACCCAGGTTCTTTGAAGAAACAACCTCCTCATCACTGGCTGCCAGCTTCTGCAGACAGCGATAATAAAGGGGTAACCGCTGTATGGTCGTCTTGGGGATCATATTATCCCGATCTTCACTCATCCAAATCCCGACCAGTCATCAACAGGACACCAGTCAGTTACACCTCCTTTCATTAAAAGATAAAATCCCCACTTCCTGTTCAGGGTTTAACCTCATCCAGCAGGGATTGTGCTATATTGGTTCCGTGATCAGCAATACGTTCCAGGTTACTCAAGAGATCAAGATAGATAACCCCTGATCCAGGATAACAGATATTCCTGTTCAGGCGGTCAATATGGCCCAGTCTCAGATCCTTTTCCATATTATCGATGTTATCATCAGCCTTACTGGCCAGCAGGGCCCACTTAATATCCTCCTCACGGAAGGAGCTGATGGTTTTCTGCAGAAAAAGCCTTACTTCCCGGCACATTTCACCGATCTCACTCTGGGCAGTCTCACTGAAAACCAGAGACTTTTCATCCTTCTCAATGGACAGTTCCAGGATATTCTGGGCATGATCTCCAATCCTCTCAATATCGTTAATGGTATGCATCATGCGGGTGACCTTTCTGGACTGACGTTCGGTAAGAGCATGTTGAGAAAGCCTCGAAAGATAGGTGGCTATCTCAATCTCCAGCTGGTTGATAACATCCTCCTTCTGCATAATACTACGGGAAAGACCCTTCTGAACCTTACTAATACACTGACAGGCCTCAGCCACCATCTCCTCAGAGACCTCAGCCATCCTGATAATCTCCTGCCGGACATTTCCCAATGCCACAGCCGGTGTATTCAGCATGCGATCATCAAGATACTTGGGCCCCATATGATAAACCGTCTCTTCGCCGGGAACCATCCATTCGATCAGATCAACAAAGTAATTAATAAAGGGGATGAAGATCAGGGTGTTAAAAAGATTAAAGATGGTATGACCGTTGGCTACCTGACGGGCCACATCGGTGGCAGTGGAGGCCACCAGGCTGCTGAAGGGATGAATAAAAATAATGAACAACAAAGAACCGATGAGATTAAAGAGCACATGGGCCAGGGCAGTTCTCCTGGCTGTAAGGTTGGCACCTATACTGGCCAGAATAGCGGTAATACAGGTTCCAATATTGGTTCCCATCACCAGCGCCAGGCCAGAGTTTAGATCGATTAAACCCTGCAGGGTAAGGGCAATTATTACCCCGGTGGCAGCACTGCTGCTCTGAACCAGCATGGTAAAGAGGGCTCCCACAAAGATTCCCAGCAGGGGTATTTGACCGAAGGAGGCCAGCATTTCAATAAAGCCAGGATAATCGCGCAGCGGATAAAGGACTTCAGACATTATTGACATCCCCAGAAAGAGGATACCAAAGCCCATAATCGATTGCCCCACATGGCGGTATAATTTTTTATTGCAGGCAAATTTGATCACAAAACCAATGGCAATGGCCGGTAGGGCCAGCTCATCGATACGAAAGGAGACCATCTGAGCAGTCACTGTAGTTCCAATATTGGCTCCAAAGATCATGGAGACTGCCTGGGTTAACTCCATCAGTCCAGCATTGACGAAGCCTACCACCATCACAGTGCTGGTGCTGCTGCTCTGAACCAGAATGGTTACCAGAGCTCCTGTAAGGACCCCGATAAACCTGTTGGCAGTAAGAATTTCCAGGATCCTTCGCAATCGATCACCGGCAGCCTTCTGCAGGCCCGAAGACATAATCTGCATTCCATAGATAAAAAGAGCAAGTCCACCAGGCAAACCAAGAAGAATTCGACCGAGCATTCCTATCTCCTTCCCCAATAAATGACAGACAGGGTATAAGAACAAAAAAGGATCGCTTCTGTAGTTATTTTCTCGACAGCAGGGGCCTTCTCCTGCCTGAAGATATATTTCAAAGAATTAAAATAATATCCCCCTTAAGCTGTGAAATTTCAAAATATTATGCGAGAACAAAGGCCTCTAACAGAAAATACCTGTTTCTCTGATGTCAATCTGAATCAGACATTTACAGCTTAAGGCCACCAATCAGGTCATCAACCTTAAGCTCCTCTTTTTGCAGGTAAGACTCGATCCCTCTGATAATATCCACTGCCGCCATGGGATTTACCAGGCTGGCCGTTCCCACCGCCACGGCACTGGCCCCGGCCAGCAGAAACTCCAGGGCATCCTCAGCCTTCATGATACCGCCCATCCCGATTACTGGCACCTCCACCGCCTGAGCCACCTGATGAACCAGATGCAGAGCCACAGGTTTGATGGCCGGACCGGAAAGACCCCCCACTACTCCCGGTAAAATTGGTCTTCTGGTCTCCAGATCAATGGCCATCCCGGTCAAAGTGTTGATTAGAGAGATGATATCGGCCCCGGCCTCCACTGCACTGCAGGCTATGAGCTGGATATCGGTTACATTGGGAGAGAGCTTGGCAATCACCGGTAAATCAGTATTCTCACACACCCCACTGATTACCCGCCTCACCTGTTCAGGATCAGTGCCAAAGGCCATCCCGCCCTGCCTGACATTGGGACAGGAGATGTTGACCTCAAGTGCGTCAACCTTCTCTCCCAGGCCCCTGGCCAGCTGAGAGTACTCCTCCTCTTTCTTGCCAGAAATATTTGCAATAACAGGCAGCTCGTACTGCCTGATAAAGGGAAGCTCATGGGTTAAAAATCCCTGCAAACCGGGATTTTGTAGGCCCACTGAATTGAGGGTTCCAGCGGCAGTCTCTACTATCCTTGGTGGTGGATTGCCCTGCCGGGAATGGAGGGTAAGACCCTTAACCACCAGAGCCCCTAGGATATCAAGATCAAAGAATTGACTGTACTCTCGACCAAAACCAAAGGTTCCCGAGGCTGTCATGACCGGATTATTAAGCTCCAGTCCTGCCAGTTCAACCCGCATATGATCAGTCATCAAAGATCACCTCATCTGCAGAAAATACGGGCCCCTCACTGCAGACCCGCTGATAGATCCTTTCCCTGCCATCATGAACAGCACAGGCACAGGTCAGGCAGGCACCCACCCCACAGCCCATTCGTTCCTCCAGAGATATCTGCAGGACAAGCCCCCTGTCCTGAGCAAGCTGAGCCAGGGTCCTCAGCATGGGTCGTGGCCCACAGGCATAGGCATGATCAAAATCCTCCACCTTCAGTAACCTCTCTGCCAGAGAGGTTACCTGTCCCTTAAAACCCCGGCTACCATCATCTGTAGCCAGGCGGGGTTTAATTCCCAGGGAAGAAAGAAAGTTCAGAGCCACCAGCTCCTCAGAGTTAACTGCACCCAAAAGCATGGTTACCTGTCTTCCCTCAGTTATGGCCAGCTGGGCCAGAGAGGCTAAAGGAGCCACACCCATTCCTCCGGCTACCACTAAAAGCCGTTTATCCTGATCTTTTAGCTTAAAACCCCTGCCGGCAGGACCCAGAACCTCCAGTTTCTCACCCGGTTTTCTGCTGGCCAAAAGCTCGGTACCCCTGCCCCTGATCCGAAAGAGGAGGCCAAGGGTTCCCCTGCTGACATCGATGGAAAAAATACTTAGGGGTCGGCGGAGCAGTGGGTCATAACCCTCACGACCACATTTTAAGTGTAAAAACTGGCCCGGCTGAGCTCTTTCAGCCAGCTCAGGAGCTGAGAGCTCCAGGTAGTAGACCTCAGGAGCCAGTTTACTCTTATTTAAGATCTCAGTCTCTTTCAGTCGTGGCTGCATGGATTTATTCCCTCCAAATTTTTTTATTCTATTATAACGTAAATAGGTCCAGCTATCAATCACAGAATGAAGAATACTCTTCATACCAGAGAAGAAAAACCATTACAGTCCACAGCTGACGGCTGTAATCACCCTTACCGGCGGTATGAAAATCCAATAAAGATTCTAGGAACCGGGTATCGAAGAAAGAGGCCGCCTGAGAGGATGTTACCAGTCTTCTGGCCAGTGGCTTAAGCTGATCCTTGAGCCAGACCCTGATGGGAGTGGGAAAGCCCAGCTTTTTTCTTCCAGCCACCTCATGGGGCAGCAATCTACGGGCCACTCTACGCAACAGGTACTTGGTCTCCCCCCCTTTGATCTTAAGGGCTGAGGGAAGAGCTGCTGCCAGTTGAAAAATCGCTAGATCCAGAAAGGGTGCTCTGAGCTCCAGAGAAGAGGCGGCACTCATCCTGTCTGCCTTGGTTAGAATATCTCCCGGAAGCCAGGACCTGAGGTCAATATACTGCATCTTAAGCAGCTCTTCTCTTCCCTCTACCCGACGGTAATAGGGAGCCAGAAACTCCACTGTGGACTCTCCTCTAACCCTTCCCAACAGCTCTTCCTTCATCTCCTCCGAGAAAATACTGGCATTACCAATGTACCTTTTCTCCAGGGGAGTACCAGCCCGATAAATATAGTTTCTACCCTTAATCTGTGGTAAGTAGAGAGCGAGAGCGGCCATTCTTTTTAAAAGACAGGAGGGAAGCCGACGCAGAGGAGCCAAAGAGTAGGGTTCTCGGTAAATGGTATAGCCCCCGAAGAACTCATCTGCCCCTTCACCGGAGAGGACAGCCTTAAGAAAGTTACCGGCCAAACGGGCCCCAAAAAAGAGTGAGATGGCAGAGGGGTCAGCCAGGGGTTCATCCAGATACCAGAGCAGAGAGGAGAGTTGACGGCTGTACTCCCCGGGAGTAACCAGCACCTGATAGTGTTCGGTATCCAGCAGACGAGCAGTCTCTGCTGCAGCGTCGATTTCGCTGTAACCGGGGACCGGGAAACCCACCGTAAAGGTCTTGATTCTCCTTTTTCTTCGCAGCAGAGCAGCCAGAATAGCAGAATCTATTCCCCCACTGAGCAAAGCCCCCACTTCCTCCTCTCCCTGACAGTAAAGATCAACCCTTTCCTGCAGCAGAGCCAGGGTCTCATCCACCCACTGAGTAGTTGATCTACCCTTTTTCGGTGGTGCAAATTCAGGTTCCCAGTAAACCCTTTCCCGATAGCCCTCAGCATCAAGCTGCAGAAAATGGCCCGGTCTCAGCTTCCTTACCCCCGCCAGAATGCTCAGCGGTTCAGGTACATACTGAAGACTGAGATAATGCCAGAGGGCCTCCCGGTCGACCTGCAGCGAAACCTCTTTCAGTTCTAGCAGGGCCTTTAGCTCGGAGGCAAAGGCAAAAAAGGACCCCTGCTGGAAGTAATAAAGGGGTTTGATCCCAAAGGGATCTCTGACCAAGAGCAACTCCTTTTTATCTTCATCCCAGAGAGCAAAGGCATACATTCCCTGCAGGGAGGAAATAAAGACTCTTCCTCGCTCCTCATAGAGATGAGGGATCACCTCTTCACAGCTTCTAGACTGGAAGAAATGACCCTCTTTTTTTAACCTTTGCCTTAACTGAAGATGGTTGTAGATCCGTCCATCAAAGACCAGGCGCAGGCTCTTTCTTTCATTGCTTACAGGCTCTCTTTTCCTATTATCCCCTGTCTGCCACCTCTGACCCAAAACAACCGGTGGAGAATAATAATGACCTCTACCCCGGGGGCCTCGGTGTTTGATCCTCTTTAACATCTTTAAGAGCAGCTCCCTGCCCGGATCACTTTTCCAGCTTAAAATACCGGCTATTCCACTCATTTTCCACCCCGCCCTCTCTTTCATCTTCAACCATATTTAAGCTATGAGAAGGGATGGGGATCCGTGCTCACCATTGATCAGGCAATGCATATAATAATTTCTAAGCTCTTAAGTAAAGGAGGTCCAGAATGCAGAAGAAAGGAAGACTTGATAAATATTTCCCCGGTTCAAACTCCTCCCGGGGTTTTTACTCTCTCTATCAGTACCTGCCCCCGGAGGATACCGAAAAAATACTGATTCTAAAGGGTGGACCGGGGGTGGGGAAATCTACCTTTATGCGGCGTACAGGAGAGGAGATGCGGGCAGAGGGAAGGGAGGTGGAATACCACTACTGTGCCTCTGACAGCAGTTCCCTGGATGGAGTAGTAATCCCCCAAATATCAACTGCAATCATGGATGGGACCGCCCCCCACATAATAGATCCCCTTTATCCAGGGGTGGTGGAGGAGATTATCAATCTGGGAGAATTCTGGCAGCGCAAGCTGCTACTGGAGAAGAAAGGCCCCATCCTGGAGCTTAACAGAAGCCTGAAGAGGGAGTTTAAAATGGCCTACCACCGGCTGGCAGAGGCCAGAGGGGTACTGAAGGAGATCAGAGAGCTGGGTAATAGAAAAGAGAATCAGATCCAGAATCAAAAAATCCTGCACCGGCTCCAAACCCAGCTGCTGGATGGACTTTCTCCCCAGCTATCCGGTCAGCCTCAGGAGAGACACCACTTTATCTCAGCCCTTACCCCAAAGGGCCCTGTCAACCACCTGGAGAACCTGATGCAGGGTAAAAAGAAGATCTTTTTGCTGCAGGGAGAACCTGGAGCAAGATGGCAACCGGTGCTCAGGGGGCTGGCCCGAAGAAGCAAGGAGCTGGGGCTTGAGCTGGAGATATATCGCTGTCCTCTGTCACCGGAGGAGTACGACCATCTTGTCCTGCCTCAGATGGATTGTGCCATAATCAAGGACCTGGAGCTCTTCCAGTTGAGCAACAAGCTACCCGAAGACAGTCGAATAGAAGAAATCCAGGTCCGATATATACTGGCAGAGGGAGCCTCAAAACAAGAACTGGAGAAAGCAAAGGAGAGGTTTAAGCTACTAATTCAGCGCGCTATTTCCAGGTTAAAAAGGGCCCGTGAACTGCACCAAAAGCTGGAGGAGTGTTATCACCCGGCCATGGATTTTCAGGCCCTGGAGAAGAGAAGAAAAGAGATCAGAGAAGAACTGTTAAGCCAGCTTTAAGCTCTTAATATCCTCCCCGACCCTTCAAAAAAAACACTGATAAGGAGAATTCTTACCCTTCAGCTGGCAGTTTTCTCTACTGATGCAGCTACAGAAAACCCAAAAAGGACTAAAATCCCATTCAACAGAATAGAGTAAGACCAGCTTCACAGCTGGGACCCCTCGTCAAACTGCACGTACGGTTTTCCCGTATACAGCTTACCGCAGCTGTTGCCCCTTTACAGGGAGTAAGTTATCATCACACTACTTACCAATCCTCCATACCAGTACTCCTGTGGATTAGACCCTATACTTCCTGATATTACCGACCGCGTCTCTAGACTGTTACACCAATCGCTCCCTCCGGTATAT
>CAZXKH010000063.1:0-2343 GCA_964641385.1 uncultured Clostridia bacterium
ATCTACCAGATACAATCCTGAGGGGCAGGGTCAACAGCAGCAAGTCTTTAAAGGAGCTGCAGGCTAGGTGTGAGCAATGCCGTAAAAGGGCAGAGAACTCTTAAATAGTGTTCAGGCCCTCTGGAAAGAATATAAAGGGTTCCTTGACTCCTGATGGGGAGAGTTGTATAATATAATAAATAATACAGATACCAGGTAGGGGTATACTGATCCTCAGGGGGGAGAATTCCTTGTCCAAAGATCAGGATCGGAAGACATTAAAGAGTGCTGTGCTTAAGGTTTCAGGGATGACCTGTGCGGGCTGTGCCGGCCGACTGGAAAAGGCACTGCAGGGGCAGGAGATGGTGGAGGAAGCCAGTATTAATTTTCCACTAAAAAAAGCCTATATAACCTACCGGGGAAATGATGAAACCCTGGAGGAGCTGAAGGGGCTGGAGGGTTTTCAACTGGAAGCTGTAACTGAAGCGACCAGGACCCTCAGGCTGAGAGTTGATGGTATGACCTGTGCGGGCTGTGCCCGGGGTCTGGAGAAGGCTCTTAAAGAACTTCCGGGGGTGGAGGAGGCAGAGATTAACTTTGCCACCGCGGCTTTATTGGTTACCCACCAGCCCGAACTGGTGGGGTTCTCAGAGATCCGGCAGCTAATTGAAGAAAAGGGTTTTCAGGTCTCCCCTGAGGATGAGACTGAAGGGGATCCTGATCAAAAAAACCTGGCCCATGCCACCCGCCGGATGCTCTTTGGTATTGCCTTTACTGCTCCCATCATGGTTTTGATGTTCATTAATATGTTTATTTATCCTCTCCCCTACTATTTCTATCTAATGCTGGTTTTGGGCTTTCCACCAGTGGTTCTGGCCGGGTGGGAGACCCATCGCAAGAGCTTTCAGGCGGTCAAAGCTATGAACCCCAACATGGATACACTGGTAACCATGGGATCGCTGATACCCTATCTCTTAACCTTTCTCGGTTTTATCTGGCCCATCTATTCCTTTGTGGAGATGGCTGCCTCTATTATGACCTTCCATCTTGTGGGCCGCTTTCTGGAGGCCAAGGCCATGGGCAGAGCCTCTGAGGCCATTAAAAGGCTTCTAAAGCTTGGTGCTTCAACTGCCAGGATACAGGTGGGAGATGATCTTCAGGAGCTTCCCGTTGAGGAGGTTAAGGTTGGTGATATTATGGTGGTTAAACCGGGAGAGAAGATCCCCACTGATGGGGTGGTGGTGGAGGGTAGCAGTTCTGTGGATGAATCCATGGCCACCGGTGAATCGGTACCTGTTCAGCGTCAGCCAGGGGATGAGGTGATCGGTTCTACCATTAACAGGCAGGGCCTGCTGAAAGTAGAGGCCACCAGGGTGGGAAGGGATACCTTTCTTGCCAATGTAATCAGGATGGTGGAGGAGGCTCAGGGCTCTAAGGTTCCCATCCAGGAGTTTGCTGACCGGGTAACAGGTTACTTTGTGCCGGCAGTGATCCTGATCGCCAGCTCTGCCTTTGTAATGTGGATGCTCTTTCCTGACTTTTTTATCCCTGTGGTGGAGTTCTTTAATTTTCCCTGGACAACAACAGAGCTGCCGGTAATCAGTCTGGCCATCTTGGCCACCATTGCTGTGCTGGTTATCTCCTGTCCCTGTGCCCTGGGGCTGGCCACTCCTACTGCCATCATGGTGGGCAGCGGCAGAGGCGCTGAGGAGGGAGTCCTGATCCGCAGGGGGGAAGCCATCCAGACCATGAGGGAGGTAAAGATGATTGCCTTTGATAAGACGGGGACCATTACCACCGGCAGGCCTGAGGTCACGGATATTATTCCCGTCAAGGATTATCCCAGTGACAGGCTGCTCTACTATGCTGCTTCCCTGGAGAGTGCCTCAGAACACCCCCTGGGGGAAGCCATTGTGGAGCGGGCAGGGCAGGAGGGAATCGAGCCCGCTCCAGTCCAGGAGTTTTCCTCTCTTACTGGCAGGGGAGTTAGGGGTGAGCTTGAGGGAGAGAGTCTGCTGGTGGGCAGCAGGAGGCTGATGCAGGAGCAGGGCATTGATTACAGCAGTCTGGCTGAGGAGCTGGAGGAACTGGAGGCTGAGGCCAAGACAGTTATTCTGGTGGCAGTTGAGGGCAACTTAGCCGGTATTCTGGCCCTGGCTGATACCCTGAAGGAGGATACAGCCCGGGCTGTAGTTGAGATTGAGTCCCTGGGGATAAAAACGGCCATGATCACCGGTGATAACCGGCGGACTGCAGAAGCAATTGCCGCTAAGGCCGGAATCAGTCATCTGCTGGCAGAGGTCCTTCCTCAGGGTAAGGTGGAGAAGGTCAGGGAGCTGCAAAAAGAGTATGGAACTGTGGCCA
>CAZXKH010000063.1:2443-8923 GCA_964641385.1 uncultured Clostridia bacterium
CAGGGTAAGGTGGAGAAGGTCAGGGAGCTGCAAAAAGAGTATGGAACTGTGGCCATGGTGGGAGACGGAATTAATGATGCTCCTGCTCTCAAGCAGGCCAATGTGGGAATCGCCATTGGGACAGGGACAGATATCGCCATTGAGGCCGCCGATATTACTCTGGTGCGGGGAGAACCGGGTGCTGTCATCTCAGCCTTAAAGCTTTCACGTGCCACCTTTAACAAGATCAGGCAGAACTATTTTTGGGCCTGGTTCTATAACGGGATTGCCATACCCGCCGCCTATCTGGGGTTGATTCACCCCATTATCGGTGCTATTGCTATGTTCTCCAGCTCTTTGAATGTGGTTCTTAATTCCACCCGCCTGAGGGGGATCGATCTTCAGCCCTCCTATCTGAAATCCAGTGGTCGGTCATAGATTCATCTGTCAGGAATATAGCTTATATTAGAGGGTCAATTTTTTTTAAGCCTAAACGCAAATCATTTACTTTTATGAATGGGGTGTCTGCTGTGAAAGGGGAAGATGATGAAGTTATGATCCTTAAAGGGGCTGGCCTTAAGTCAACCCCAGGGCGCAGGGCTCTGATCAGGGTGCTGCTTGAGGCCAGGGTCCCTCTGACACGACGTGAGATATCAAGTCGTCTGTCTCCAGCTGAAGAACTGAACTATGTTAGTGTCTATCGAGCCCTGGAGGCCTTTCAGGAGCGGGGAATGATCCATCGGGTCCAGGGTGAGGACCGGACCTGGCGTTATGCACTCTGTGGTTGCAAAAGCAGGGGGCACTGTCATCCTCATTTTATCTGTCGGCGCTGTGGAGTGGTGGAATGCTTGCAGAAGATGGAAGCTCCCCCTGTTCAAAAGCCTCCCTCCGGTTATCTGGTGGAGGGTTGGGAGTACTACCTGCGCGGTCTATGTGTTAGCTGTTCATCAAATTGAGTGAAGGGATGTTGTCAATGGGTAAAACAGGGATAATCATGCTTCTGCTGGTTCTGGTATTTCTTTATTCTTTTCAGCTTTCAGCTGCTGAACCCCTAAATGTCTTTGTCAGTATTCTACCCCAGAAGCACTTTGTAGAGGCAGTGGGAGGAGAGCGGGTCAGGGTAGAGGTAATGGTGGAACCGGGCTACAGTCCCGCCACCTATGAACTCCGCACCAGGCAGCTTAAGGCCCTGGAGGAGACAGAGATCTATTTCCGCATCGGTGTTCCCTTTGAAGAGGGCTGGATGGAGAGGATTAAGGCTTCAAACCCCGAAATGAAAGTGGTTGATACCAGGGAGGGTATTGAGATGCAGCCCATGACAGCTGCTGTAAATGGTAGTGATCAGCACTGCTGTCAGGGGCCACGGGATCCACATATCTGGCTTGATCCCCTGCTGGTGAAAAAACAGGCGGCAACCATGGCCTCTGCTCTCTGTGACCTTGATCCGGGGCACTGTGCTGACTATAATTTTCGACTGGAGGATTTTAAAGGCAAACTGGACCGGCTTGATCGAGAGGTGGCCCGGGAGCTGGAGGAGCTGGACTCAAGGAAGATGATGGTTTTTCATCCAGCCTGGGGCTATTTTGCCAGCCGTTATGATCTCAAGCAGCTGCCCATCGAGGTGGAGGGCAAGGAGCCCGGGCCCAGGACCATGGCTGAGATTATTGACAGGGCCAGAGAAGGGGAGATCGGAGTCATTTTTGTCCAAAAAGAGTTCAGCACTGCTGCTGCCGAAAGGATAGCCGGGGAACTGGGAATCGAAGTTATAGCCATTAACCCCCTGGCCGAGGATTATATCTCCAACCTGAAGCAGATTGCTGAAAGACTGGCCGGGGAGCTGTAAATCATGGAAGAGATAGTTGAGATCAGGGACCTTCATTTTTCCTATCAGCGGCACCTGGTGCTGGAAGCCATCAACCTGGAGATCGAAGGGGGCGATTTTGTGGGAGTGGTGGGCCCCAATGGTGGTGGCAAGACCACCCTTTTGCGGCTGCTTCTAGGTTTGCTAACACCCGACAGGGGGACCATCAGAGTCTTTGGGTTGCCACCCTCCAGGGCCAGGAATAGGGTGGCCTATGTACCCCAGTATATGGATTTTGATCCCTCATTCCCCATTACTGTTGAAGAGGTAGTTCTAATGGGCTCTTTGCAGCCGGGACAGCTGGGTTTTAGCTACAGCTCTCAGGATCATTGCCAGGCCTTAAAGGCTATGGAGCAGGTGGAGGTCGAGGAGCTGAGACTACAGTCCTTTGGAACCCTTTCCGGGGGGCAGAAACAGCGGGTCCTTTTTGC
The DNA here is from genome assembly GCA_964641385.1 of uncultured Clostridia bacterium. GTDB lineage: Bacteria > Bacillota > Halanaerobiia > CAZXKH01 > CAZXKH01 > CAZXKH01. Next base: position 4,715 of record CAZXKH010000063.1, read on the forward strand.
CCGTGCTCTGGTTTCAGAACCGGAGTTGCTCTTACTGGATGAGCCAACCACCAGTGTTGACAGCAGCCGGGAGGAGGATCTTTATTCCCTGCTCAGGCGCCTTAATGAAGAGATGACTATTGTTCTGGTTACTCACGACCTGGGGGTTATATCTTCCAATGTCAACCGGGTAGTCTGCTTAAACCGGAGGTTGATCAGCCATAACCCGGCTCAGATAGACAGGGAGCTGGTGGAGGGTGTCTACAGCAGTTCAGTAAGGATTATTGAGCATGAATGTGGTCTTTGAAGAGGGGAGAATCCGTTGATGCTGGATTTTTTGAGGGCTCTGATGGAATACGCTTTTCTGCAGCACGCTGTGCTGGCAGGCATACTGGCCAGCATAGCCTGTGGAATAACCGGTACCTATGTGGTTGTAAAGGGAATCTCCTATATCTGTGGTGGTATTGCCCATGCTGTGCTGGGGGGGATGGGAGTGGCCTATTACCTGGGCCATGATCCCCTGCTGGGCGCTACTCTGGCTGCTCTGATCTCAGCTGTGCTGCTGGGACTGGTTAGCCTCAGGGTTAGTCAGTATGAGGATACAGTAATCGGTGCCCTCTGGGCCATTGGCATGGCAGTGGGAATTATTTTTATCTCATTGACCCCCGGATATCGGGTTGATCTGATGAGCTTTCTCTTTGGCAATATACTGATGGTTTCAGGGTCTGACCTGAGGACCATGTTCCTCTTGACCATCCTTATTCTGGGGACTGTACTGCTTTTTTATCGGCAGTTTCAGGCCCTTTCCTTCGATCAGGAACATGCCAGGCTCAGAGGTCTCAGGGTTGAAGTCTTTTATATCTTACTCCTCTGTCTGGTGGCCCTGACTGTGGTCCAGCTGATCAGAGTGGTGGGCCTGATACTGGTTATTGCACTGCTCACACTGCCGGCAGCCATTGCCAGGCTCTTTCTCAACCGGCTGGGCGGGATTATGATGCTGGCTACAGTCCTGGGCTCTCTCTTTACCTTTGTGGGGCTGGGCCTATCCTACAGCCCTGACCTTCCATCCGGGGCTACAATTATCCTGGTGGCAGGTGCAGGTTACCTGCTGGCAGTTCTCTTTCACCAGCTATCAACTACAGTCAGCAATAATGATCTGGAGTGATGGCGGCTGAAGGCGAAGGAGATTTTTTGGTGTCAGAATATTAAGGAAAAAAATGGAAGGAGATGGGATGGCAGCTCTAGAAGCTGACTTTATAACTAATAAGTCAGCGAGGTGAGTTAATTTGTACCGCAAAGAATGTCCTCAGTGTAATAAAAACTCCTATTCAGCCAGTAAGAGGGGTAAATGGATCTGTCCTTACTGTAGTTATGATTTAAGCGATGTAGAGGCCGAGCTACCGGCTACCTTGTAGTTAAGTGAAAGTTGTCTGCTTTGATAGTTTACAAACCAGTTTAGATGAAAAAAATGAGTTTTATGGATTCCAGTTATTGACCGGCCTCTGTAGCAAACCCGATTATGTCTATCTATATATTTATATTTGGCAGGTGAAGAACCTGTTGCAGAAATTTATACCATGAGGCAGGTGAAGAATTTGATTCATCTAAAAAATTTGGTCAAGACCTATCAATCTCCTGAAGGCAGTATTGAGATCATTAAGATCCCCTCTTTTCAGCTGGAGTCCGGATCTCAGTTATCCCTGATGGGGCCCAGTGGTTGTGGAAAGACCACCCTTTTAAACATGATCTCAGGTATTATAGCTCCTGATGCGGGTAGCATTGAAATAAATGGGGTTGGCGTGGATAAATTAAGTGAAAGCCAGAAGGATGTCTTCAGGTCCCGTAATATTGGCTATGTCTTTCAAAACATAAACCTGATTCACAGCCTTACCAGCATGGAGAATGTTATGCTGCCCATGTCCTTTGCTGCTATAAAAAGCAAAGCCGAGCAGCGCCAGGAGGCAGAATCCCTGTTGAAGAGGCTAAGGCTTGGGCACCGCTTAAACCATAAACCCTTCCAGCTTTCACGGGGTGAGCAGCAAAGGGTGGCTATTGCCCGTGCCCTGGCAAACAAACCACCTCTCCTGCTTGCTGATGAGCCTACAGGGAACATAGATTACAGTACCGGCGTGCAGGTGGTAGAGCTTCTTGCCCGTCTTTCCCGTGAGGAAGAGGCAACCCTGATGATGGTTACCCATAACCGGGAGTTTGCATCTCTACTGCCTGAGATTAGAGAGATACAGGATATCAACAGGGCCTTCCAGCCCGAGCGGGAGGGAGTATTATGGGAATCCTAAGGTTATTGCTTCGCAACCTGACTTCAAGGCCCATTGGTTCACTGCTTACCCTTCTTTCTGTAACTGTTGGGGTAGCACTGATGGTGGGAATTTTGATTATATCTCAGGCTTTACATCAGGGGGCGGGAGAGTACGCTGATGACTATGACCTGGTTGTTGGAGCTCAGGGCAGCCCCACTCAGCTGATACTAAGCACTCTTTTTCATTATGAAAATCCAGTTGCTAATATAGACTACGGATTGTATCAAGAGCTACTCGATGATCAACGGGTAAGAGAGGTTGTTCCAATAGCCCTTGGGGATTCCTATGGTGGCTACAGGATTGTAGGTACTGATGAGCAGTATCTGTCCTCCCGGGATGGAGGTGTCTCTGATCCCTATGCTGAGGGCCGCGGATTTGTTGAAATTGGTGAGGCAGTCATTGGCAGCAGGGTGGCAGAAAGCATGAATCTTTCCCTGGGTGACACCTTCCAGAGCATCCATGGTTTTGATGATGCCAGTAATGGGCACCATCATGAGCTGGAATATACGGTAGTGGGCATCCTTAACGAAGAAAAGAGTATAATGGATCGCTCAATTTTCGCCTCAGTTGAAACCTACTGGGCAGCCCATGATCACCATCATGATGACCACCATGACCATGATGCTCACAGTCACGATGACCATGATCATGATCACCATCATGATGCCCATGATCATGATCACCATCATGATGCCCATGATCATGATCACCATCATGATGACCATTTTTGTCCTTATGACCATCAACAGGAGGAGCAGGTTACTGCTCTTTTGGTCAGGACTGAAGATGTGGCTGGCAGGTCTTCTCTGATTGGCTTCCTTGAGGATCATGATCAGTATTCTGTTCAGGCTGTTATGCCCCAGGTGGTGCTGCGCCAGCTGATGGAGAACATCGGTGATTTTTCTACTATTGCCAGCCTGCTGGCCCTGATTACCATTGTAATTGCGATAATCTCAATTTTTATTTCTCTTGTTCAGTCGGTACGGGAGAGACAGAGGGATATAGCTGTGATGAGGATTCTTGGTGCTACCAGGCGAAAAGTAATGCTGGTGATTGTTGCTGAGTCTCTGTTAATTACTCTGGGGGGATTAATCCTTGGCCTTGCCGGAGGATACACCATTGCTTATTATGCAGGCCAGTTCCTGCAGCAGGCAGCAGGTTTATTCTTTAATCCATGGCAGCTGTGGCCCGGACAGGGAATGTTAATTTTAGCTGTTCTCAGCCTGGGTTTACTGGCTGGATTGATTCCAGCACTGACAGTGTACAGAAGAGAACCTGTAACTTATCTACAATAGGAGGTTGAAATATAATTGTGAAAGCTGGACGCTATATATTGCTTATAATGCTCCTTCTTTCTCTTGTAGCCTGTTTTGGAGAGGAGCCCATTGAGACTGAAAGGCTATCCTTTGATGGGTTGATAACAGAGACTGGTGACCAGCGAAAAATATCAGAAAGGGCCACCAGCCTGGAGGGAGAGGTGGTAGAGATGGAGGGTTTTATTTCTCCCATGACTCCCTTTATTGAGGATTTCTTCTACTTTGTTAATTCACCATCCTATAGCTGCCCCTTTTGTGCCGGGGAAGAGGTAGACCTTTTGGATATCGTTCAGGTCTATTATCCCCCGGAAGAGCGCTTTGGTTTTACCTTTGACAGGATAAAGGTTATCGGTACCCTTGAGGTGGGAGAAAAAACAGATACTGAGGGCCACCCCAGTTTCTTCAGGATCCGGGCAATTGAGATAGAGGAGAAATAATTAGAGTGATTATATCTAGTCTTTAGAGCTCTAATCGATCCTGATTGACATCCTCCCCGCCCGTTCCTTGCATCACGAACGAGGATTCCTAAAAGAAACTTACGAGGTTGCACCAGGGGCACTCCCTATTGAAATAAAACCATACAACCACATTAAGGT
>CAZXKH010000064.1:0-8911 GCA_964641385.1 uncultured Clostridia bacterium
AAGATATCAGAGAGGGAGAAAGGGATGGGTTGCTGGAAGTTTATGCCATCCTGTATGTGGAGCGAGGATCACAGAAGGGAATTATAATTGGTGGGGGAGGCAGGATGTTAAAGGGTATTGGCCAGGGAGCCAGATCCAGGATAGAAGGGTTCTTCCAGACTAAAGTCTATCTGGATCTCTGGGTCAAGGTAAAACCTAAATGGCGTGACAAAGAGGATATTTTAAGGCACTTTGGATACAGGAGGTGACGAGAGTTGGTGTTACGACCAAAGGATCTGTCGAAAATGATCGATAATACCCTGCTGGATGCTACAGCAAGTGTAGATGAGATCAAAGAGTTGTGTCAGGGGGCAAGGGAGTATCAGTTTGCCGCAGTCTGTGTCAACCCTATCTTTGTCTCACTCTGCCACCGGCTGCTTGAGGATACATCTGTTAAGGTCTGCACTGTGGTGGGTTTTCCTCTGGGGGCCAATACCATTGAGACTAAGGCCTATGAGGCTTGTATGGCAATTAAAAATGGTGCCCGGGAGCTGGATATGGTTATTAACCTGGGAGCAATTAAATCTAAGGCCTACCAGCTGGCCAGGGAGGATATCAAGGCTGTTGTTGAGGCTCCCAATGCCCTCGGTATTAACTCTGAGGTTATTACCAAAGTAATCATTGAAACCTGCTATCTTTCTGAGGAGGAGATAAAAAGAGCCTGCCTGCTGGTCCAGGAAGCAGGGGCTGATTTTGTCAAGACTTCAACGGGCCTTGGCCCGGCCGGGGCCAGGGAAGAGGATATTATCCTAATCCGTCAGGTTATCGGGCGGGAAATAGGGGTCAAGGCTGCAGGGGGAATAAGAAGCTTTGATGATGCGGCAAGAATGGTCAATGCCGGCGCCAATCGGATAGGAACAAGTTCCGGTCTTCAACTGGTGACCGGAAAGAATGCCTAACCAGAGTACTGGAGGGTGAGCAATGATCAGGAACCCCAGAGTGGAGATCAGAAGGGATCTTTTACTGGATAATGCCAGGCGGATGATTGAAATGGCGGCAGGGTACGAATGTGAGATAGCTGCAGTTACCAAGGGAGCAGCCGCTCATCCCGCTGTACTTTCAGTGCTCTCTGAGGCTGGAATTGAAATCTTTGCAGATTCCAGGATCAAAAACCTGGCCAGGATCAAAAAGATGGGTTATCAACAGCAGCTCTATCTGCTTCGTTTGCCCATGCTCAGTGAAGTGACTGAGACGGTGAGAATAGCAGACTTAAGCTTCAATTCACAGCTGGAAACGATTAGTGCCCTGGACCGTGAGGCTAAAGGACAGGGCAAGATACATAGGGTGATACTGATGGTTGATGTAGGGGATTTGAGAGAGGGTGTTATGCCGGAGAGCCTCCTGCCCCTGGCCAGAAGTGTGCTCAGGCTTTACAATATCCTTCTGGAGGGCATAGGAACCAATGTTGGCTGTTATGGTGGTGTCTTACCCTCACTTGAGCAGCTGCAGCTGCTGGTTGGGTTAAGGGAGGAGATAGCAGCAGAACTGGGTTACCAGCTGCCCAAAATTTCCGGTGGAAATACCGCCACTACTTCCCTGCTGACAGATGGCTATCCCTCCCAGGTTAATCAGCTGCGGGTGGGAGAGGGAATATTGATTGGATATGACAGTACCGGTGATAGACCACTGGAGGGTTTTCATCACGAGACCTTTACCCTGGTGGCCGAGGTTATTGAACTGGAGGTTAAACCCTCACTGCCCAGTGGTAAAATCGGCAGGGATGCCTTTGGCCAAATACCAGAATTTGAGGACCGGGGTTTAAGAAAGAGAGCCATTCTGGCTCTGGGCAGACAGGACATAAAGATTGAAGCACTACATCCGATTGATACCGGGGCAGAGATCATTGGTGCCAGCAGTGATCACCTGCTACTTGAGGTTACCGAGATGGAGGATCAGCCTGCAGTGGGTGGGGAGATGACCTTTAACATGTCCTATTCAGCTCTGATGAGAGCCATGACCTCCAGCTATCTGAATGTTAGTATCAGGGAGTGATTTTTGTGTTTTTTAGCGGTCAGCGGGAAGAAAAAATAAAAAGACTGCATCATCAGATGGTTGATCGCCTGCGGCGCGAGGGATATCTAAAAGAGCAGGAACTGGAGCAGGCCTTTAAAAAAGTACCACGCCATCTTTTTATCCCCGATGAATCACCAAAGAAGGCCTATCAATCACGGGCTGTTAACCTGATACCAGGTGTCAGTTCTATCTCTCAGCCACAGGTGGTGGCCGTAATGCTGGAGGGCCTCTCTTTAAAACCGGGTATGAAGGTCCTGGAGGTGGGGACAGCCTCCGGATACAACGCGGCTCTGATGGCAGAGATTGTATCCCAGCCTGCGCTGGTTTATACCATGGAGTATGTAGAAAAAATGGTGGAGAAGGCCCGAAGCAACTTAAAGGAGGCTGGATATCAAGATGTTAACCTTATACAGGGAGATGGTAGCCTTGGTTATCCACCGGGGGCACCCTTTGATAGAATAATAATTACTGCCTCCTCCTATCAGCTGCCTCCACCATTAATTGATCAGCTGGCTGATCCCGGGCGTCTTGTACTGCCCTATAACTTTTACGATCTAATCTCTCTGTTACTGTCGCTAAAAGTTGTAGAGGGAGAGATGAAGATCGATATCTTTGGTTTCCCGGTGGTCTTTGTTCCCCTGCAGGGCAGGAGTGGAGAGCCTGAGGCCGATCTGAGCAACTATAAGGGTGATATCTATCATTACTCTTCAGCCAAGGGTATTGAATTACAGGGCAAAGAGGGTATAGGTCTGATGCTAACCTTTATCTCAGAACATCAGCAAAATGAGCTTCAGAGTTCCCGGCAGACAATTCGGCGCTGGGAAGAGGCAGGCAGACCGAAAAGAGATGACTTCAGTCTCTGTCTGGATCAGGGAAGAGTTCTGGTTAAGGCTGAATACTAATCGAGTCCAAGAGGGAAAATATCCTTAAGCCCGTTAGGTGGTTTTTTAGATGTCTTTATACAGGGTAGAAGCCATTGCCTTAAAGCACTTTCCTCTGGGGGAAAGGGATAAGATTGTAACCTTTTTTACCAGGGAAAGGGGTAAGCTCAGGGCTGTGGCCAACAATGTCCGTCATATGAGGAGCAACCTTTCAGGAACGGTTGAGCTCTTTACCCATAGCCGGCTTTTGATCTATCAGGGCAAGTCACTGGCCCGGATCAATAAGTGCCAGCTGATGGAGAGCTTTATCTCCCTCAGGGAGGATTTAAAAAGGATGGCCTATGCCTCCTATATCTCAGAGCTGGTGCATGAATTTAGCCAGGAAGAGGACAGGAATGAAGGTCTATTCCTGTTGCTTTTGGCCACCATGCACCTGCTGGTGGAGAGGGAGGAGGCCCAGCTGGCAGTTATCACTCGAATTTTTGAACTTCGGGCCCTGGGTCTTCTGGGTTTTCAACCCTTGCTGGAGGAGTGTGCTCACTGTGGTCAGGGCCTTATAGAGGAGAAGACAGCAGGTTTTAGCTTTTCTCAGGGGGGTGTCATCTGCAGGCAGTGTAAAGGAGAGCTAAGAGATAAACTGCATCCTCTCTCTGCCGGCAGCCTGAAAATGATGAAGCGTTTAATAAGGGCTGATTATAGAAGACTCAATGTTCTTAAACTGCCGGCCTATGCAGCCAATGAGCTTAAGTCTTTGCTTTCGGGTTATTTGGAGTACTCACTGGAGCGGGAGCTAAAATCAAAGAAGTTTCTTGATTTAATGGAGCAAGAATGAGGAGGAGATTAACTTTGAGGGAAGAGATAGAAAAGATAGATGAGATTCGAAGAAGAACAGGAGCCTCCTATCGTGAGGCCTATGAAGCCCTTCAGGCAGCAGATGGTGATCTGGTGGCTGCAATTATTGCCCTTGAAGAAGGAGAAAAAGAGCGAGGGGAAAAGCGAAGGGATAATGAATTTTATGTTCGTGGCAGTCAGCTGGTGGAGAAGGTAAAGGAGATAATTAAAGAGGGCAATGTGACCAGTATCAGGATCAAGAGCCAGGAGCGGGTGATTATAGAGTTTCCGGTAACAGTTGGTGTTGTGGGGACCATTATCGCTCCCTATCTGGCACTGCTGGGGGCTGCAGCAGCCCTTCTCAGTCATGCTACTATTGAGGTGGAAAGGGCAGAGGAGGGGGATAATGACCCATCAAGCTCCTGACTGCTATTGACAAAGATTCTGGCATTTGATATAATCTCCATTAAATTATACTGTCGGGATGATGATAAAGGGTAGTAATCAGGGGCCAAACTATTAGCGAATCGGTGATGGTGAGAGACCGGTGTCTTAGCTCTGATGAAGGTGCTTTTGAATCCTAAATAAGAGGTGAATTCCAGCTGGAATTAAACAGGGTGGAACCGCGGGTATCCCCGTCCCTGAGGGAATATTTTTCTTCAGGCAGGGGATAAATTTATTTTAAGGGGGATTATATATGCATAACTTTCAGGAGATAATCTTTGCCCTGAATCAATTCTGGGCGGAAAGGGAGTGTATTGTTCAGCAACCCTATGATCTGGAGGTTGGAGCCGGAACCATGAACCCGGCCACCTTTCTTCGTTCACTGGGGCCTGAGGAATGGAATGTGGCCTATGTGGAACCAAGCCGCAGGCCCACTGACGGTAGATACGGAAAGAATCCCTTTCGCTTTCAGCATTACTATCAGTACCAGGTGATCTTGAAACCCTCTCCCAGTGATATTCAGGATCTTTATCTGCAGAGTCTTGAGGCACTGGGTATCAATCCTTTGGAACATGATATTCGCTTTGTTGAAGATAACTGGGAGGCACCAACCCTTGGCGCCTGGGGGCTGGGCTGGGAGGTCTGGCTGGATGGAATGGAGATTACCCAGTTTACCTACTTTCAGCAGGTGGGTGGAGAAGAGGTTGATCCAGTGGTAGTAGAGCTGACCTATGGACTGGAGAGAGTGGCCATGTACCTGCAGAAAAAGAAAAGAGTAATGGATATTATCTGGGTTGGAGATCTTACATATGGTGATGTCCATCACCAGAGTGAGGTAGAAAACTCTTATTATAACTTTGATCAGGCCAGTGTGGATCGACTGATGGAACTCTTTCGGTTGTATGAAGAGGAAGCAGCAGCAGTGGTGAAAGAGGGGCTAATTTTCCCCGCCTATGATTATGTGCTTAAGGCCTCCCATGTCTTTAACCTGCTTGATGCCCGGGGGGCCATCAGTGTAACCGAGAGAACTACCTATATCCACCGGGTACGGAGGCTGGCCAATGAGTGTGCCCGGGGATATATCGCCAAGAGAAAAGAAATGGGTTTCCCACTACAGAATAGGCGAGGTGATGGAAATGAGTAAAAGGGATCTTTTGCTGGAGATTGGTTGTGAGGAGCTGCCGGCCTCCTATGTGCTACCTGCTTTAGAAGAGATGGAAGGGGTGGCAGCCCGGCAATTTAAGGAGGCCAGGTTATCCTTCCAAAATATTAATCTATATGGCACCCCCCGCCGCTTAACCCTTCTGGTTGATGGGCTGGATGAGATGCAGGAGGATCTGGAGGAAGAGATCAAGGGACCACCTCTTTCTGCCGCCTTTAATGGAGGGCAGCCAACCAGTGCTGCCAGGGGTTTTGCCGGCAGTCAGGGAGTGGAGATCGATGATCTGATGACCAGAGAGACCGAGAAGGGGGAGTATGTCTTTGCTCGCCGGGTAGAGAAGGGTGAAGAGACAGTAGATCTTTTACCATCCCTTCTACGGAAGGTAATCTCATCCATCAGTTTTCCCCGCAGTATGCGCTGGGGACAGGAGGAGGTACCCTTTGGCCGTCCCATTAGATGGCTCCTTTCACTTTATGGTGAAGAAGTGGTGCCCTTCAGGCATTCTGGCTTAAAGAGTGGCAGAAAAAGCCATGGGCTTCGTTTTTTCCATCCCCAACCCATAGAGATCAAGAGGCCTTCTGAATACCTGCAGGCTCTTAATGAGGTGGAGGTTATTGCTGATTACAGTGAAAGAAAGTCATTAATTCTTGAACAGCTAAGAGATATCTCTCAGGAATATCAGGCTGATTTTGATTTTGATTCAGAACTGGTGGAGGAGGTCACCAACCTGGTTGAATATCCTACAGCCTTTGTGGGTGAATATGATCGGGATTACCTTGAACTGCCACAGGAGGTTCTGGTCAATGCCATGCAGGAGCATCAGCGTTATTTTCCCCTTAAAGACAGTGATGGTAAACTGATGCCCTACTTTGTAGGGGTTAGGAATGGGGGGCAGAAGTCTCTGGATAAGGTGATCAGAGGCAATGAACAGGTCCTTGAAGCCAGGCTGGCAGATGCCAGGTTCTTCTATCAGGAGGATCAGAAGGAGAGTATGGAGGACAGGGTAGAGAAGTTAAAAAGGGTTCTTTTTCATGAAGATTTAGGTTCTATATATGAAAAAACAGAGCGTGTATCCAGGCTGGCAGAGAGACTGGCAGCTGAAATGGATTTACCGCTAGCAGTCAGGGAGAGAATTGTTGAATCCTCCCATCTAATGAAGGCCGATCTTACTACAGAGATGGTGGATGAGTTCCCCAAATTACAGGGAGTTAGTGGTCGTGAATATGCTTTGCTGGAAGGGAAGGGAAAGGATGTGGCCCTGCCCATCGAGGAGCATTATTTTCCTCGCTTTGCCGGAGACTTACTGCCAACTACCAGAGAGGGGTCTATCCTCAGCTTGGCCGATAAGCTGGATTCCATTACCTCCTGCTTTGGGGTAGGGCTAATTCCAAGCGGTTCACAGGACCCCTATGCACTGCGAAGGCAGGGTCAGGGGATAATTAGAATAACTCTGGAGCAGAATCTTAATTATTCCCTGCAGAAGCTTTTAGAACTGGCCCTTGATCTGCTGGTAGAGCAGGACCATTTGCAGGAGGAGAGGGAGAAGACAGCACAGCTAATACTTGATTTTTTCCGGGACCGAATGCAGAGACATCTCTCCCGTGATGGTTTTGATTATGATTTAATTGCATCTGTTTTACAGCTTGATTTCCATGACCTGACCACTATCTATGCCCGGCTTGAGGTACTGCAGGAATTGAGAAATATGGATCGGCTCTCTCCTCTGGTGGTAACCTTTAATCGGGTTCACCGTCTGGCAGACAAACTTGAAAGAGAAGCTGATCCCGAGCAAGACCTTTTTTCTCAGCCCGAGGAAGAGGAGCTCTGGCAGCTAATTAATCAGCTCTCCTCTCAGGTTGAAGTACTGGTGGAAGAGCGAAACTATAGAGAAGCAGTCGCTGCCCTGGAGGAATTAATTGAGCCCACCAGTATCTTTTTTGACCGGGTAATGGTTATGGTTGATGATCAAAGGCTGAGAGAAAATCGGCTGGCACTGCTTCAATCCCTGTCTCATTTATTCTACCACCTTGGAGATTTAACCAGGGTGGTTATTGAGGATAAGAATCAGGAGGGAGCTTGAGATGTTAAAGGAACCCATGATCCTCATTATCTCTGATTCCATAGGAGAGACTGCCCAGCATGTGGTGGAGGCAGCCGCCATCCAGTTTGATTCAGGTTCATTTGATTATCATAATTTCTCCTATGTCCGAAGTAAAGATGAAGTCAATGAAATTCTTGCCGACTATTCATCACAGCGGGTGGTGGTGGTCTTTACATTAATCCAACCCAGTCTCCGACAGCACCTGCTGGAGCTGGCAGGGGAGAAGGGAATAAAAACTGTTGATATTATGGGACCCCTGATGGATGTACTGGCCAGTGAAACGGGAGTGGAGCCCCAGCTGGAACCCGGACTGGTTCATCGTTTGGACCAGGATTATTATAACCGGGTTCATGCTATAGAGTTTACTGTCAAGCATGATGATGGTAATAATCCTGCAGGGATAAGAGATGCTGATGTGGTCCTGATTGGTGTTTCCAGGACCTCAAAAACACCCATGAGTATTTATCTTTCCTATCGAGGATATAAGGCAGCCAATATCCCCCTGGTGCCGGAGGTACAGCCACCTGAGGAACTCTTCCGATATCGCAATAAGGTGGTGGGCCTGACTATTGAAGCCAGTCTTTTAAATGAGATCAGGAATGAAAGGCTTCGTTCACTGGGTCTTGGTCTGGAGGCAGAATATGCTTCACTTGATCGGATCTTTAAGGAACTGGATTATGCAGATCAGATTATTAGAAGGCTGGGCTGTTATGTGATTGATGTTACCAATAAATCTATTGAAGAAGCTTCGGGAGAGATTATGAATTATTTGAGTCAGTAGAGTAAACTGAGTCATCAGTCATTCTTTGTTCAACATATACTGGAGCCTTCTATATTCAGTGCCATATATGCCTTTAATAATTGATTGTTAGCCTCAGGCATTAATAATATTTTATTAATTACAGTACACTATCCAGTCTGGCCAGGGAATGACTAATTGAGGTATTGCAGGCTATGTCATTTGTCTTCTTTTCCTCTGGTTGTTATTATTGTTAACTGCTGGACCTGCTCTTGCAGAAGGAAGGGAGGTGAATAGCATATGCAGGGCAAATTAAAGGTGCTGGGGATAACATTATTGTTGATGGGGCTTGTCTTAACCCTGGGTGCATGTGATAGCTTATTTGAGTATGACTCAGTGGTAACCATTGAGAACATCGAAAAGCCTGAACATGTTGAACATTTTACTCTTAGTGCTGAGGATGACGAGGAGACCTATATAGTTGATGATTTTGAACCTGAGATGGTTGATGGTGGAACCCTTGAATACACTTTTGAAAGTCTGGTGGGAGATGCTGAGATTATACTAAACATAGATAATGATAAGATATTTAAGATAGAAGGTGGTTATTATCCGAGTTAGCCTCAAAGCCTGGCTTGGGGGCAATACAGTCTATGCTATGATAAAAAGCCAACACAGGAGTGTCTGATCTTTGCATGTGA
>CAZXKH010000065.1:0-8729 GCA_964641385.1 uncultured Clostridia bacterium
TCCTTTTCCGGGATTGTCATCGATAAGGAAGCTAACAGGCTGCTGGTGATGGCCAGCAGAGCCATCGATTCCATGCTTGACTATTATGAGCAGATGATGAAGATCAACAATGAACATGTTAATAGCCTGCGCCAGCTGGTTAAAGAACAATTGAAGAATAAACAAAGGGAGGACAAAGAGGACCTCTACCACCAGATCAGCACCCAGAACAATCAGCTGACCAACTTACAGCGCAGGTTAACCAAAAAGAATAACCAGCTGGACAGATATAACCATGAGATCAGTGAAAAGAATAAACAGCTTTCCAAAGCCCTTGCACAGTACAACAGCCAGCTAAAGAAGGCCCGGCTTCTGCATGAGAGGTTCTTTCCCTCTGAATTCCCCCAACATAAGGAACTGGAGTTTGGAGCCCTTTATCTGCCGGCAGAGGAGCTGGGAGGAGATTTTTACAATACCATCAGGCTTGATAATCAGCTCCTTTTATACCTGGTAGATGTCAGTGGACATGGACTTGATGGAGCCATGCTCAATATCTTTCTCAAGGGTGAGATCGACCAGTACCTGCTGCAGCAAAAAAGTAAGACTATTGCTCCCTCAGAGATGATGGAATACCTTTTTACCAGTTATTATGAGGAGAACTTCCCCGAGGAGTATTTTATCTGCCTCTTGCTGATAGTAGTTGACCTTAAGAGCTGGCACATGAAGTTCTGCAATGCTGGTTTTCAGATTCCACCCCTGCTCTTTAATAGAGACTCAACCAGAGAGATAGAATGTGAAGGCTTTCCCATCTCCAGTCTGGTAAGTGACCTTCTTGACATGGAAGATAAGCTGCTAAGCTATGAGGAAGTTGAAGCACCCCTTCATCCCGGAGAAACCTTACTGATTACCACCGATGGGCTAATCGAAGAAAGGGTGGGGGATACCTTTTACGGAAAGAAGAGGTTAATAAATACCATCAATGACAACCAGTCCCTTCCCCCTGAACAGCTGGTCAATGAAATCTACAGTGATTTCCAAAGCTTTTCCGGTCAAAAGAGGGGCAAGGATGACATCAGTCTGCTGGTCATGAGAAGAAATAAACCCTGAAGGGAGTATGAAGCTTCATGGAAGAAAGCATTACAGCAAATATTGAAGAAAAGAAGGAAGAACTGGCAGTTAAAATCATGGAGAGACAGTTCAGCAAAAACCCCCGGCTAAGAAAAAAATACAGGGGTCATAAACTGGAAAAATGCCTGGAGGACATCAGTTACAATCTGGCCTATCTCTGTCAGGCATTAAAGAACAACAACCAGGAGCTCTTCACCAAATACATGCAGTGGGTTAACGAAACCCTCAACCCCCTGGGTATTTCAAACCAGGAGCTGATCGAAAACATTAACTCTATGGGAGAAGTGCTGGCTGAGGAGCTGCCCCGGGCAGAGGATAAGATCATTGAGCTTACCAGGGCTGCCATTAGTGCCATTAAAGAAGACAAAAGAACCCCCAGCCACCTTAAAGAGAATAATCCCCAGCTCAAGCTGGCAGAAGAGTACCTTGACTACCTGCTTAAGGCAGATAGAAATCAGGCCAGTAAAATAATTATCGAGGCCTGCCAGCAGGGAGTTGAAATCAGGGATATCTATCTTAATGTCTTTCAACCGGTAATGAGAGAGGTAGGTAGACTCTGGCAGCTGAACAAGGTCTCCATCGCCCAGGAACACTTTGCCAGTGCCACCACCCAGCTGACAATATCTCAGTTCTATCCCCAGATACTTAACTCAAAACCGGGAGGGTACTCCTGCCTTACCGCCTGCGTGGGAGAGGAGCTGCATGAAATGGGAGTCAGGATGATGGCAGATCTGCTGGAGTTAGAGGGCTGGCAGACCCTGCATCTTGGTGCCAACACCCCTGTGGAAGAGATCCTTACCCTGGCCAGGAAAAAGGAGATGGATGTAATTGCCATTTCAGTGACCATGGCCTACCACCTGCCCCAGCTGGAAAGGCTGACAGAGATGATAAAGAAGGATCAAGTATATACACCAGCCCTGATGGTGGGCGGATATCCCTTCAACATCAGTCCCGGACTCTGGAAGAAGATGAAGGCTGATGGCTCTGCTCCTAATGCAGCCCTGGGGGTTGAGAAGGCAAAGGAACTGATGGCAGAAAAAGAAAAGAGAAGCTAGCTCTCCTCCAGTCGATGTCCAAGCAAAGAGAACCTCTCTTCCTGTTTATTGTTATTAATGGCGATCCTGAGGGCCCTTCTGGTCCCCACTACAACCACCAGCTGCTTGCCCCTGGTAACTGCAGTATAGATTAAATTGCGCTGCAGCATCATATAGTGCTGGGTCAAAAGGGGGAGGACCACCACCGGATACTCAGAACCCTGAGATTTGTGAACGGAGACCGCATAGGCCAGCTGCAGCTGATCAAGCTGGCTGAAGCTGTACTCCACTCCCCGCCCGTTAAAGGAGACAACTAAGGAGCCTCCATCACCATCGATACTGGTTATCCTGCCGATATCACCGTTAAAGACCTCCAGGTGGTAATTATTCCGGACCTGCATCACCTTATCTCCTGGCCTGTAAGCCTCTCCTCTGTTGCTTAGTGCCTCACTGCCGGGGTTAAGCTCCTCCTGCAGTCGCTGGTTAAGGTTGGTAGTTCCCACCACTCCCCTGTGCATGGGGCTAAGCACCTGGATATCATCAAGGGGATCAAAGGCAAAACTCTCCGGAATCCTTTCTCCCACCAGCCTGATTATCAGCTCCAGCACCCGCTCTGGCTTTTCCTCTTCAATAAAATAAAAATCCTTTTTTTGATGTGAGGAGTTGTCCAGAATGGGCATCCTTCCACTATTAATCCGGTGAGCATTGACCACAATGGAGCTCTTCTTTGCCTGCCGAAAGATCTTTTCCAGCCTGACCACCGGTACCTGACGGGAGTTGATAATGTCCAGCAGTACATTTCCAGCTCCCACTGAGGGCAGCTGGTTTACATCTCCCACCAGGATCAGAGTGGTGGTTACAGGTAAAGCCTTTAAAAGATGATAGATTAAGATATTATCGATCATGGAGGCCTCATCAAGGATTAAAAGATCACATTCCAGCCGGTCTTACTGGTCACGCCTGAACCCACCCTGAAAGGGATTATAATCAAGTAAACGATGGATGGTACTTGCTTCAAGCCCGCCCGTCTCCTCCATTCTGCGGGCTGCCCTGCCAGTAGGGGCAGCCAGCTTGATATCGATTTCAAGCATGGAAAAAATCTTCAATATTCCGTTAATAATGGTCGTCTTCCCGGTACCGGGACCACCGGTAATAACCAGCACCTTTTTCTCAATTGCTGCTCTGATGGCCTCTACCTGTTTGGGATCAAGCCTAATAGAGAGCTGCTCCTGAACCCAGGCAATGGCCTTCTCGGTATCAATGCTGCGGATGGACTTCTGTGATGAGAGCAGTCCCTTAAGCAGGGCTGCAGTTCCAGTCTCAGCCACATGAAAGGGCTTCAGGTAAACGGCCTTGTTATTGGATTTGTACTCTGGCAGGCTTTGATTAAGGTCCTCAATGACGATCCTTTTCTCAAGGGCTATCCTGCCAAAGGCCGAGAGTATTATCTCTCTGTCAACCTCAAGTATTTCACGACACTTTTCGATCAGTGGCTCATAGGGATAGAAGACGTGTCCCTCCTGGACCAGCTGGTTGAGGACATAGAGAATACCCGCCTCCACCCTCTCCTGAGAATCAACAGCAAAGTCCAAACGGCGGGCAATCTTATCAGCAGTGATAAAACCTATCCCCCAGATATCAGTGGCCAGACGGTAGGGGTTATCCTGGAGGATCTCTAAGGCCTCCTCCTGGTATTCCCGATAGATCTTGGTGGCATAGGCAGAACTGATTCCATGGGAGAGAAGAAAGAGCATAATCTCCTGGATATCACGCTGCTCCTCCCAGGCCCCTGCAATCATCTGCAACCTTTTTTTGCCGATTCCCTCCACCTCAAGCAGCCTGTTAATATCACTGTCGATCACTGCCAGGGTCTCTTCCCCAAAGGCCTTGACTATCCTGCCGGCCATTACCGGCCCTATTCCCTCTATCAATCCAGAACCCAGATACCTTCTAATACCCTCAGTGGAAGCGGGAACAGTGCACTTACAGGATGAAAGGTGAAACTGTTTACCGTAGCGGGAGTGTACTTTCCACTCCCCCTCCATCTCCAGTACCTGTCCGGGGGTGGGTTCTATCAAATTACCCACTACTGTCACCGGCTGTCTTCTACCACCAACCATGATCTGGGCCACAGTATAACCGCTTTCCTGGTTGTAATAGGTTATTCTCTTAATCTGCCCTTTAAGCTGCAGCTTTTTTTTGGAGGACACCCTTACATCTCCCCTCTTTAATCAAAGATGGCATCCTGTTCGGGATGATCCAAAAAACCAAAGAGCATCTTAAGCTGTGAGACAGTATTCCGCTTAACAGATAGTGGTGGCAGGTCATCACGTGCAAAAAAGGAAACCTCACTGGTTTCAATCCCCGTCTCAGCTTTACCACCGGTAATCTCACAGCGGAAGAAGACCTTGTAGATATGGTGTGGAGACTGGGGATGAGAATGAAGCCTGGTATCCAGCATAGCCAAGAGCCTATCAGTAACAACCTCAAAACCGGTCTCCTCTCGAACCTCTTTAACCACTGCCTGGGACGGAGTCAATCCGATCTCCACCCATCCTCCAGGCAGTGCCCAGCGGTTATCCTCTCGCTCCCTGACCATCAGCAGCCTGTCTTCTCTAAAGACTGCCGCCCTGATATCCAGCTTGGGAGTGGGATAACCCTCTTCTCCTGCAAAGAGATCCCCTACCTTTTCCGGGGCTGAATCAGAGTAGCTGGCCATCATCTCCAGACTAACCCTTTCCATTTCGCGGTAGCGCTGCAGATCGAATTCATTTTTGGAGTAAGTTAAACCGGTTCTGGCTATAGCCCGCATTCTCTTGGTCAGCTCTATCCAGTTATTCTTCATAAAAATACCGCAGGAAACCTCGTCCGTGAAAGGGGCGGGAAGGTATGCGGTCAAACCACATACCCATACCCCTCTGCATACTGTAATAGATTGCAGTAACGGCACGAGATGCCTTGTACGATTTCCTCCCTTGTTTTGATATTAAATCTTCACCTTTAGGTACAGCTACACGCTCAAAGTAAGTACCAATTATTTTAGATCTGGTTGCCAGTGTCGTCAGTATAAAAAACCTTTAACTTTTTTGTAAGACTTCGGTTTAGTGGGTTAAAAACCCTATTTGCGATCTTATACCATGACCAGTAGCTTTGATATGCAGAACTTACAATTTAAAATCAAGTATGATCTTCTCTCCCCTTTTTTCTGCACAAGCTGCATCTATCCAGTGTTTTTTAGGTGCTTAAACTGTGAAGAATTGTATTTGTTCCTGCACCTCTACCCACCTCAACAGGGAGATTGAATAATTTAAGTCTACTATTAATTAAATGAAAGACTCCCATTATTAAATGAAATATTTGTTCAGAAAAAAATGAAAGGAATTAAACCCTAAAAATTATAATACCATAATCTGGAGCAAATCAAAAATTTACAACACCCTGTTCCCATGGGTAGAACTCTATCTAATGGCCCCTGAGAGGAGATAAAGCAAGAGTTTGGCTATCTCCTGTTGAATGATTAAAGACTGGCAAGCTGATAATAAACTGTCTGGATTAGCTCCCCTGCCCTTACTGGAACCAAGACCTCCTTCCAGAGGATAAGCCTTAGTTGACCAGATTATGGCGCAGTGCTTTAGCCACCGCCTCTGTTCGGCTGGAGGCCTCCAGCTTGGAGATAATATTACTGACATGAAACTTGATGGTGGATTGACTGACAATCAGCTCCTCTGCCAGCTCATTATTGCTCAACCCTCTGACCATCAGTTCCAGCACCTCCAGTTCCCGCCTGGTAAGGTCATCCCCAGGGACTCTGGGTTTGGCCCTGTTCTCCACCAGAGCCTGAGCTGCCTCAGGTGCCAGCACTGACTGCCCGGTAGATGCTGCCCGAATGGCATCAACCAGCTCCTCCCCGGAGACATTCTTCAATAAATAGCTGATAGCACCGGCCTGCAGCGCCTTTTCCACCAGTTCCCCCTCGGGAAAACTGGTTAGAGCTATAACCCTTACTTCAGGACAAAGCTCAAGTATCTTCTCTGTTGTCTGGGCCCCATCCATTTCCGGCATGACTAGATCCATTAACACTACATCAGGCTTAAGCCCCTCACATTGATCCAGAGCCTCCTGTCCACTGCCAGCCTCCCCCACCAGTTCCAGATCATCATAGGTATGGATGAAGGCCTTTAAGCCACTGCGGACAACAGCATGATCATCAACGATAAAAACCCTGATCACTCTCTCCTGATTCATTTAGTTTATTCCCCCCTCTTTGCGGCCATTTTACCATGACCCTGGTTCCACGGCCAATCACACTGACAATCTCCAGCTCTCCTCCCACTTCACCTGCTCGCTCCTGCATAATCTTTAAGCCCAGCTGATCAGAGAGGGCCTGCTCGGGATCAAAACCACAACCATCATCAATGATAGAGAGTTCCACCTCCTCACCCAGCAAGAGCTCAATCTTTACCTCCTGGGCACCTGAGTGCTTGACCACATTATTCAGGCTCTCCTGAGCAATCCGATAAAGGGCAATCTGCAGCTCTGGCTGGAGGCTGGCCTCTCCTTCAACATTGAGAGTAACAGGTATCCTGGCCCGACCTGTCACTGCCTCAGAGAGATGGTTGAGCAGCTCCTCCAGGCTCACCTCTGTCAGGCCGGTGGGCCTCAGCTCCAAGAGCAGTGTCCGCATCTCAGCCAGGGCCCCTCTGGTCAGCTCCCTTAACTCCTGCAGCCTGTTTCTGCCCTCCTCCTTATCCTTCTCCCAGAGTGCAGGCAGCACCTCGGAAATAAGGCT
This sequence comes from uncultured Clostridia bacterium, assembly GCA_964641385.1. Classification (GTDB taxonomy): domain Bacteria; phylum Bacillota; class Halanaerobiia; order CAZXKH01; family CAZXKH01; genus CAZXKH01. Next base: position 6,931 of record CAZXKH010000065.1, read on the forward strand.
GGCAGAAAAGAGGGTCTGTGAAACGGCATCATGAAGATCCCTTGACAGGCGCTGGCGTTCCTTAACTGCTGCCAGCTCCTGAGCCTCTCTGTAGAGCCTTGCATTCTCGATGGCCACAGTCGCCTGTCCTGCCAGCAGACTGATAACCCTAACATCCTCCTGGTTAAAACCACCCTCCTTATTGATAACAGCCAGTACACCCGTGACACTATCCTCCATAACCAGGGGATAGGCCAGCAGGCTATCGGGCTCAAAACCGGGTTCAACCCTATACCTTCTTTCATCGCTGGGCTGTTGATTACTGATTACAGGCTCCTTGCTCTCTACTGCCAGTCCGCAGAGGGAACCTTCAAGAGGAAGACTTTCAAACTCTGGACAGGCACTGCCTGAACTGTAAACTGGATAAAGACGCCCTTCATCCTGCAGCAGAAAGACACAGCTTCCCTGAGAATTAGTAAATTTCTGTGCCTCCTGGCAGACAATCTCCAGCACCTCATCCAGGCTGATGCGCTGCAGAAGGGCCTGACTAACCATATGCATACTCTCGCTCTCACTGAGCCTTCTTCTTGTCTGCTGGTAGAGGCGATCCCTTTCCTCCTCTGCCTTCTTCCGGTCAGTGATATCGTTAAATACCAGCACCAGGCCGATAACCCGTTCTTTATGATCCTTAATGGGAGCAGCACAGCTGTCTATACTTATCTCCTGACCCTCTTTACTAACCAGAGCAATATCCTCCCTGTTTTCCTCCACAGACTTAGAATCAAGTACCAGGGAAAGAGGGTCCCGGCAGGGTACCCTTTCCTCTTCCTGGATAGTATGATAAACATCCTGCAGCTGTCTGCCCCTGGCCGCTTCTGCCTCCCATCCAGTCAATTCCTCGGCTGTCCTGTTGATCAGAACCACTTTGCCCTCCCGGTTGGTGGCAATAACTCCTTCACCAATGGAGTGTAAAGTAACAGCCAGTCTCCTCCTTTCAGCAGCCAGCTCACTTTTGGCAAACTTTTGATCACTTATATCGACGATCACACCATCCAGATATATAATCCTGTAGTCTTTATAAACTCCGCGACCTCTTTCGTTAACCCACTTGACCTCTCCCTCAGCATCAAGGATCCGGTACTGAATATCAAAGAGTTCTCTCTTCTTAATTGCCTCCAGGATTCTTCTTCTCACCCGTCCTCTATCATCAGCATGTATTATCTCAGCATAGGACCGCACCCTGTTGTTGACAAAGTCGGAGACAGGATAACCGGTTATGGACTGAATCTCCTCACTGATAAAGATCATGGTCCAGTGCTGATCATAGTCAGAACGATAAACTGCACCTGGCAAATTGGAGATTAAGGAATGCATAAAATTATCAGGTAGAACAGACTCACCATCAGTTTTCAGTATAATATCCTCAGAATTCTTATTCCTGTACCTCAAATACCAGAAACCAGTTCCGGAAATAACAGCCAGGGTAAAAAAGAGGATTGCTGACCAGAATAAATGATTAAGACTGAAAAATTCAGTAAAAAAAGAAGCTGCCAGTGCCACCAGAGCTGAGTATAGGGCTATCATAAGAGAACCCTTTAGACCCCAAATTGCAGCAGCAAGAATAATCACCAGAGAGACTGAAATAATATTAATCAGTGAGGGCACAAAAAAAAGACTCCAGGGCAGGACAATAACTAATATTATTATTGGCAGCAGCAAGCTCTTATTTATAACCGGCAAAATTACCACCCCAGTTCAAGGACCAAAAACTTCCCTCTCTATAGTTTTCAATAATTGAAGGAAATATCCTGCATACAGTT
>CAZXKH010000066.1:0-8721 GCA_964641385.1 uncultured Clostridia bacterium
GGCAGGATTAAAGGATCGATGAAGAGATCCTCCAGGGGAAAGTCAAACTCATCACAGGCAGCCACAATCTCCATGGCCTTGGCGATTCTCATGTCAGAGTTCTTGGGAACCCCGGTCTTATCCATGGCCAGGCCAATGAGTTTGGCATTATACTCCCTGGCCAGTGGTAGCAGAGACTCCAGCTTATCCCTCTCGGCGGTGGTGGAATTAATCATGGCTGCACCCTCATGGACCTTAAGTCCGGCTTCTATAGCCTCAATGTTAGTGGTATCAAGGGCAACCGGTGTATCAACAACCTCCTGCACCACCTTAACCAGCCATTCCATAACTCCCGGTGAATCTTCGACTGCTGGCCCGGTATTGACATCCAGATAATCGGCCCCGGCCCTGGTCTGTTTCTCCGCCCATTTCTGGATGGGCTTGGGGTCTCTTTCCTGGATACCACTGGCGATATCCTTGAAGAGACCATTAATCCTTTCTCCAATCAAAATCATTCTTTCTTCCCCCTCACCTTAATTAAATTATCTTAATATTCGTTACTCACCATCAGATCCTCGATGTTCTCACGCACCAGCTTAACCGATTCTGGATGCCTGAGAATAACTATCTCGCCTCCACCCTGCAGGTAAGAGGTGGCAGTAAGAGTCTCCCAGAGAATACCGCGCTCTCTTTGGACTCCCCATTCCGGATACTCCTCCTGGGGGCTGTAGGCCTCCTTCTTCTTCCATACCTCCTGGCTAACACTGCAGATCATGGGCATGGCCAGCATCTTGTCACCGCGCAGGGCACCACTTCTAATCCGCTCCATAACCGAATAGGAGAATTCCATTCCATAGCCCAGGCTGCTGATTACCGGATCAATAACAATCCGTTCGGGAGCAAGTCCCATATCTGTAATTAGAATGTTCAGCTGCTTACAGATGTTAACATCGATGGGAGACTGAGCAATAACATTGTGGCCGCCCAGCATACAGGCGCCGACAATAGCATTGTAGTTCTCCTCCTGGGTGATTCCCAACAGGCAGCGCTCCCCCTCAGTGGCCTCAGCAATATCCCGCATAATCTCATTGTCCTTCTCCTCATTACCACAGCCAACGATAGACAGCGGCAGACCAACAGCCTCCAGCACATCCTTTACCATCTCAGCCAGTTCCTCACCTGAACGATCCTCACCTTCAGGGTCAGCACCATTAAGGGCCAGATAGATCATGTCAGCTCCAAACTCCTCTACCTTCTTAGCCCAGCTAACCGGATCCTCTAAAGCATCTCCATACTCCTCCAGCATACTTGCCGGCCAGTCCCGGGGGGGAACATCACTGACCTCCATCCCGATTACCGGCTTGTTTTTTATATCTCCCTCAAAATGGAGAAAGGGTAGTGTGGTTGCTCCACCGACAGTTAGAGATTTACTCCTGGTTCCACCCTCCTCTTCGGTGGCGCCAATAGTTACCTCCCTGATAGAGCCCTTCCATTCTCTCTTGATCAGATCCAACGTCATTTAAAACACTCCTTCCAGATTAAAGAATTGAAAGCCCGGAAAATATTTTCTCAGTAGCCAGCACAGAGGAGGCATCATCAGGTAGCTGGAAGAGAGCCCGACCGTGCAGGTCGTACTCCATAACCCTCTCATCGGGAGGAATGGTACCCAGGAGTTTAAGCCCGGTCCTTTCGATCTCCTCCTCCAGCACAGCAACCTCCCTCTCACCGGCTCTGTTAATTACCAAAAAGGTCCTCTCAACCTCCAGCTGAATACCGTCAACGATATCCAGTACCCGGCCTGCGGAACGGATGCCACGGGCACTGCCATCACTGATAATAAAGAGCAGATCCAGATCATTAGTTGTACGACGGCTCAAATGCTCCAGGCCGGCTTCGTTGTCCATTACCACATGCCGGTAGTTATCGGCCAGTCGCCGGAGATGGTTCTTTAACAGGTCATTGGGGTAACAGTAACACCCAGGACCATCGGGTCCTCCCATCACTAACAGATCCAGATCCGATTCCTCCACCAGTGAAGTCTGCAGCTGGTACTGGACGTACTTGTCCTTACTCATGGAGGCCGGTATTGAGTCCTTGTTCTCAACAAATTCAGCCAGAATCCCTGCTATCGTTCTCTCCACCTCAAGTCCCAGAGCCTCATTAAGGTTGGCATTGGGATCAGCATCCACCGCCAGAATGGGAGTCTGATTATCCTTAATTAGATAGCGCATCAGCAGTGCAGCAAAGGTAGTCTTACCGGTGCCGCCCTTTCCGGCTACCGCCAGTTTCATAGCTGGTTCTCCTCCTTTATTAGATGGCAGCCTGGTTCTCATTATCCTCCTGCAGAGAGGGAAAGAGAGACAGGTCTGTATGGGGTAGAAACTGAGCCGCCACAAATTCATCCATAAAGTCGGCTCCCTGTTCTTCGGCACTTAGCTCCAGATAGGTCATCATTTTCGCCAATTCCAGCCCTCTCTGAAAGGCAGAACTGGAGAGCAGGGCCCTGCTGGCCCCCTTAAGTGAGCTGTTACCAATAAAGCGGAACCTTTCCCGTGGCAGATCGGGTAAAAGACCGATCCGAATTGAAGCCTCCAGATTGAGGTGGTTGCCGAAACCACCTGCAATCATGATTTCCTGCAGCATATCCCCCTCCAAAGAAAGATTCTTAAGCAGCATCCTGATGCCGGCATAGACCGCAGCCTTGGAACGCATCAGGTTCTTAATATCATTGGTCGTCAGTAAAATATCTTCATCTATTCCAGCCTGTTCCGCCCAGACCAGTACAAACTCAGATCCTTCATCACTCTCCCGTAACCGGGGAGTCTGGAAGTCAGTGTTGAACTTACCACTGCGATCGATAATCCCCACCTTTTGCATGGTGGCGATGGTATCAATCAATCCGGTTCCACATAAGCCCAGGGGAGAACAGTTACCAATGGTCTGACAGAAAACCTCCTCACCATTAGAGGAGAACTCTACCCTTTCGATAGCCCCCTCCATGGCCCGCATACCACAGGTAATACCTCCTCCTTCAAAGGCCGGTCCGGCAGAGGCTGAACAGGCCATTAAAAACTCGCTGTTACCAACAACAATCTCGCCATTGGTACCAATATCGATTAAGAGACTCAGTTCTTCCCTCTCCGCCATTCCTGTAGCCAGAACACCTGAGACAATATCTCCTCCCACAAAACTCCCCACAGAGGGATAAGAGAAGACCCGTGCTCCGGGGTGAGCAGTTAAACCCAGTTCATCTGCCCGGAGGGGTGGAGGGGCAGAGAATGTTGGTATATAAGGATCCTTGCGTATATTATTGGGATCAAGCTGATAGAGAAAGTGGATCATGGTAGTATTACCGGCACAGAGCAAAAGCTTAATCTCCTGTTGCTCAATACCCTGCTCCTCTATCAGTTCCCTTAACAGCTGATTGATGGTATCGATTACAGCCTGATGGAGTTCCATTATGCCACCCTCGCTGTTGGTGGCATAATTAATACGTGAAATAACATCATCACCGAAGGAGGACTGCTGGTTATAGGTTCCACGGGCCAGCAGACTATCCCCACTCTCCAGGTCAAAGAGCCTGGCCACCACCGAGGTGGTGCCAATATCGATAGCCACCCCGTAGGTATCTCGATGCCGTGAGGGACAGATCTGAACAACCTCCCGGTGATTTAAAAGCTGTACCCAGCAGAGACATACCTGCCAGTTGTTAACCCTTACCTTTCTGGCCATAGTCTTCAGTAAGCGGTGTGGGAAGAGATAGTTCTCCTCACCTGTCTGCTGACGCAGAGCGTTCTGCAGACGCTCCAGATCACTCTTGTTATCAACCATGGTTGGGGGTTCCATCTTCAGCATCAACCGCTGGAAGAGGGGGTCAGGTGTCAGCTCTTCTTCCTCCTCCCTTTCCCGGGAAAGGAGCTGATCCTCATCCATCTCATCCTCGATTAAAACCTGGTGCTGAGTTAGACGGGTACTTCTGGGAACTTCAACTACCAGATCCCCTGTCACCTCAACCTGACAGGCCAAAACCTGCTTCCCGCTCTCCTGTTGATCCGGGGAGGAACCATTTTTTAAAGAGTATTCCCCTTCAGAGATCAATACCTGACAGCGCCTGCAGCTTCCATCTCCACCACAAACACTCTTGATCTTAATCCCGGAGCCATTGAGTAGCTGCAGCAGGTTGGTGCCAGTTGAGCAGGTAAGTTCCCTTTCCTCCGGCAGTACAGTTACTTTAAGCTCATCACTCATTGAGTATTACTCATCTCCTAAAATTAGGCTGACCATTCCTTCTTCAGGAAGCTGCGCAGTCCGGCAGATTCCCTGGGGCCAACTATTACTTCCCAGCCTGATTCCAGCTCCAGTTTACCGCTGATTACTGCCACCAAACCGGGGATTATTACCTTCTTATGGCTGACCTTATCTGCCACACCGGTCTCTTCCATAAACTCAGCGATCTTCTTGGGGCTGAACTTATCTGCAGCCCAGGCGGTAAGAACTGAGGTACCGTCGGTATCCACCGGCAGGATATAGCTGGGCACACTGCCCACATCACCCTCAACAGAATAGTAAGTCAGGGAGAAGTTAGTGGTAATAATAACCGGTGATTCTTCGTGCACCTCTCCCACCTCATGCAGCTTGGGTTCTACTGTAACCGGTTTCTGAGGATCGGTATAAATATCCTGTCTGACAGTCAGCATGGGCAGTACATACTTGGGCAGGTCCTGATCGATGACCACAATTCCGGCGTACTTGGCCACATAGACCCCGGCCTGAACCATTTCAGAGGCAGGATCCTCCTTGGAAGTAAAGGTAATAGTGGGATGACCAAAGGGCCTGAACTTCTTCTCCACTGCCTGGCGCCGTATCTGAGTCTGATCGGCCAGTACCTGAGAGGTATTGCGGGCACCAGAATCGATAATCAGATCCTTACAGCCCTCATCCATAACCTTCTGTGAGAGCTCTGCCAGCTCCTCCAGGTTTTCTCCTTTAACTCCCAGAGTTACCTCATGCTCCTCGGCCAGGGCAGCCAGCTGCTGATAATTATCGACTGTGGCTCCATAAAGCAGCGGGTTTCTATCGGCCACCAGCTCCAGGGCCTCAGCTGCCACCTCTGGATCCTCACAGACGAGAATCAAAGCCAGATCAGAGCCTGCTACCACCTTTTTCAGGGTCTCAAGGTACTGGTCGGCAGCTCCTGAATCGTTTACAACTGCCAGCATCCGTACATCGTGAACCAGGCCCACCCTGGTGATCTGGAGGTCATTAACCCTCTCCAAACGCTCCTTTAGGGCCTCCTCCTCCAGCTGATCGCTTACCTTAACGGCTATCCCAGTCTTATTGAAAAAACGCTTATCGTGACGGAAGAGTTCGGTCTCATTACCAAGCTCTACCTGAGTTGTATCTTCACTGCCTATTTCCACCAGATTAATTGGTGGAGCAGCGGCAGCATCTAATTCGGCCTTGGCCTCATCAGTTACATGAGGACATTCATCCAGTGAGGCCTTGCCCTCAGCCAGCTGCATGGCAAAGGCCAAACAGGTAGGTGGTCCACAATCACCACAGTTATCCTGAGGCAGTTTTTTATAGATATCAAGTCCTGATAAACCCATTAAAATTCTCCTTTCTATCAGTTTATCCGATCACAGGCAGGAGGACTCACTCCCCCTGCCCAATTTACTTATTTACATCATGGGCTCCATACTCAGTGCAGGATGATCATTCTCCTGCAGGAAGGGCAGGATCTCCTCCACAGAGGTGCCCACAGTCTCATCTGCGATCTTGTTATAAAAGTCCTCCAGGCCCTCTTCCTCGGCCCGCTCAATGATATCATCCTTTAAGAACTCCTTTACCTCCTTGGGCAACCAGACTATACGGGCTATACCACCCTCAGCGGCAATAAACTTCTTGCTGGCCACATAGCGGCGCCCAATACCCATAAAGCCAGGAGTCTGCACTCCACCACCCACTGAACCGGCCAGGGTGGAGAAGGTCATCCCAATGGGGGTATCGCCATCATATTCACGGTTAACGATCATGACCCCGTTGGCCTCAGGCACGATGGCCATAATGGCTTCAAAGCATCCACAGGAGGTCATGGGATCCTCCATCATGGAGTACATATTGACCTTTTCCAGCTTGTAGTTGGTGGCCTCATAGACGAACTTGTTGACCCCCGAGAAGCTACCCTTGACAGCATCCAGTTCTTCACCCTTCTCGATGGGCTGGTTGCCTCCCTTGGGATTGATCTCATAGGCTGCCTTACCGTCAAGCCAGTTGACAGCACCACAGAGGCCAAGCCGCTCTGGAGCCACCACACAGACATGATCGGGAGCAAAGGACTGACAGAGGGTGCAGGAATAGAACTCATCCACAGCCTCATCGGTCAGGCCAGCAATCCGCTCATCCCGCTCTTCATACCGGGGGCGAGCAAATTTATCACGGAGCTCAAGGACCTTATCCTCCTCAGTATAGAAGGTGATCTGGATGCGGTCCACAATGGAGGAGAACTCAGACATAAACTTGGCATAAAGGATCTCACCAAAGTGTTTGATCTTAAAGCCAGCCTCCTGAGCCTCTTTACTGATCCTCAGCCAGTTGATGTCACGCTGGCCTGCATGCCAGATACCCTTACCGTAGTTGATAAAGTCATGGATCCGGCGTTCAAGGACCGGTTCAAAGTCACTCTGCATCTTGCGGCCATAGATATCAACCATAATGCCCAGTGGAACCCTGGAACCCGGCTCCACATCATCCAGCTCGGGTCCGATAACCTCTATCTTTCCATCTTCGATCTCGCTCTTATCTGCCATCCTCACCAGTTCGAAGGCCTTGGAGCGTCCGCCGCCAAACTCAGCGTAGGTGTCATCCCGGCGGATAACCTCACCCTCAAAGGCCACCCCAACGGTAATGGGGGCATCGATCTCGATATCGGTAATCTCGATTCCCCGCACCTCGATGGCAGTCTTTACTATCTCATCATAGTCAGGTACCGAGAAGTACCAGTCAGGGATCATCTCATCCTCATCAAGCTCCTGGTCGGTTAACACCGGGAAGCCAAGGAAGATGGCACCAAACTCTGCCGCTGTCTTAACCTCATCCCTTTCTCCCAGATGCAGAACAAAGGCCCTAATCCTGCGTCGTTGATAATCCCTTTGAGCTTCGCGGTCTCCAGGTGTGATACCACCAAAGGCCATACCGGCCCGCAGGGCGTAGTTAACTGCATGAACAACCTGGGTGAAGTTGCCCAGAGGGTAAGCTATATAATCGATACCCAGCCTGGCTCCTTCCTCCAGCAGCTGTTCAATTATTTCATCACAGAGAAACAACATAAAACCCTTGCCCTGAAGATCATCGATTAACTGCAGGGCCTTCTTGCTGCTCTTGGCCCGACCCAGGATTACTGCCTCACCGGGAATGGTCCAGTCCACCATGTTGATCCCGTACTGACGGAAGACAGGGTCCTGGAGAAAACCGGTCCAGGGTTGAACATGTAGATCCTTGCCCTTCAGGTAACGAAGAGCCTCAATTATTTCTGCAGCATAAAGGGTTGATTCACCAGCCAGACGTGCATTTTCAAAGGTCAGTGTATCGATCTCAACCTGATTGCGCATACGGTTTAAGATGGGAGGCAGCTGCTTTAATTTGGTTACCTCTTCCCCACTAAGAGCCCTGATTACGGGCAGCTGATATCCAGTATTGGGGTAGGATATCTCGGCCTCCTCACCATAATTCTTAATGGCACTGTTAAGCAGTATTTCGGCATAGCTCAGGGCTATTATTGCTCCGTCAACAGCCTGTCGGAAGAGTTTCTTCGGCCCCTTGCTATCTTCAGCAATTGCACCTTCATAGATTTCATCAAAAGCCATGGTCTTCCTCCTTTCAAATATAACCAGCCTGTTTGATGACGTATTTTAGTAGCCCTGGGCAATATCATCAGTCTGATAGTGTTCAGCAGCCTTCTTATGCACTTTCAGCTTCCAGCTGCGGTATTCAAGTGCTGCCAGCATCTTTTTGGAAGCCTCCTCCGGCTCAACCTCCCACATAAAGTGCCCACCATAAACATCATGAGCGATCTGAGTGGCAATACCGTTGACCAGCTCACTGCCCTCAATGGGAGGCATAGAACCAACATGCACGGGAGCACCCATGGCTACAAAACCGGCACCAATGGAGACGGCCTTTTCTGACATGGCCTCAGGTGCTGTTGCAGCAAAGGGAACCCTGGGAGTGTCTACCCCCAGCTGATCTGCCATATCATTGAAGAGATCATGAGCCCTGGTGTTGTCAACACAGGAACCCATATGGAAGACCATGGGCAGTTCTCCCTCCATTTCGTTGGCCTCACTAATGCGGGAAAGGAAGCTCTTTAAGCCATCACCGGCATACTCATCAGTACTGGCCGGATCAAGCATTCCTGCCTTGGCCAGGGCCTGGGCAGAACAACCGGTGGCCACAATCAGCACATCCTCTTTGAGCAGATTGCGGGCCATGGTTAAATGGTTCTCATCCTGGGGGCGCTTCAGGTTGTTACAGCCACAGAAGAGGGCAACTCCCTTCAGCTCTCCCTCGAGAATAGCATCATTAATGACCCTGACTGGCTCTTCTTCATCAACAGCAGAGAGCAGTTCATAAATGCTCTCCAGACTGAAACCAGCCACAACCCTGTGTCTGTGTTCGGGAATATCTATCTGAGGTTTGTTTCGATCCTGAGATGAATCAATGGCCAGTCCACTAATCTCCCTG
>CAZXKH010000067.1:0-8690 GCA_964641385.1 uncultured Clostridia bacterium
AAATCCACCCTCTTTGGTGATGACAAGGATCGGGTGTTAAAGAAGAGTGATGGAGGATATACCTACTTTGCTGCTGATATTGCCTACCATCTCAATAAATATCAGCGGGGTTTTCAGCGGGTGATCAATGTCTGGGGTGCTGACCACCACTCTCATGTCAAGCGTATGAAGGCTGCAGTTGAGGCCATGGGCTATTCTCCAGATCAGCTGGAATTATTAATTGTACAGATGGTCTCTCTGATGCGGGGAGGAGAGCAGCTAACCATGTCCAAGCGTTCAGGCAACTTTATTACGCTCAGGGATATCCTGGATGAGATTGGCAGGGATGCAGCACGTTACTTTTATGTGATGCGTAATCCTGACAGCCAGCTGGAGTTTGATCTGGAACTGGCCCGGGAGGAATCGATGAAGAACCCTGTCTATTACCTTCAGTATGCTCATGCCCGGATCTGTAGCATCTTTCGGGAACTGGAGGAAAGAGGCCTTTCTCTGCCCGAGGTGGAGGAGATTGATTTCAGGCTGCTGGAAGCAGTAGAGGAGCTGGAGCTGATGGAGAGACTGGCCCATTTTCCAGAGGAGATCAGGCTCTGTGCCGAGAACAGGTCTCCACACCAGCTAACACGTTATGGCTATCAGCTGGCCACTGCCTTCCATACCTTTTATAATGAGTGTTATGTGATTGTTGAGCAGGAGGCCCTGAGAGAGGCTCGGCTGGGGCTGGTAATGGCCAGTCAGCAGGTACTGCAGAACCTGCTGTGCTTAATGGGTATTGATGCCCCGGAAAGGATGTAAAGGATGAAGACCAAGTATATTTTTATCACCGGTGGGGTTGTCTCTTCTCTGGGAAAGGGGATTACCGCAGCTTCACTGGGCAGGTTATTAAAGAGCAGAGGACTGAAGGTTAGTATCCAGAAGTTTGATCCCTATATCAATATCGACCCGGGAACCATGAGCCCCTACCAGCATGGAGAGGTCTTTGTGACTGATGATGGGGCTGAAACCGATCTTGATCTGGGCCATTATGAGCGTTTTGTGGATATTAACCTGACCAAGGAGTCCAATATTACCACCGGTAAGATCTACTGGTCGGTGCTCTCCAAGGAGCGAAGGGGTGACTACCTGGGAGCAACAGTGCAGGTTATTCCTCATATTACCAATGAGATCAAGGATCGTATCCTAAGGGTGGCCCAGCAGGGAGAGAGTGAGGTAGTGATTACAGAGATTGGTGGCACTGTGGGTGATATCGAGGGTCTCCCCTTCCTGGAAGCCATCCGACAGCTTAAGGGTGACCTGGGCCGGGAGCGAGTGATGTATCTTCACTGTACCCTGATTCCTTATCTGGATACAGCCGGCGAGTTGAAGACAAAGCCCACCCAGCACAGTGTCAAGGAACTGCGCAGTATTGGTATCCAGCCGGATATTATTGTCTGTCGCTCTGATCGCCCACTGGAGCAGGAGATTAAGGATAAGATTGCCCTCTTCTGTGATATAGAGAAGCAGGCGGTGATTCCTCTCCTTGATACGGATTATATTTACGAGGTCCCCCTGAGGCTGGAAGAGGAGGGCCTGGATGAAATAGTTATCGATAGTCTGAATTTACCAGCCAGTGAGGTGGATATGAAGGACTGGAGGGCCCTGGTATCCAAGATGAAAGAGCTGGATAAAGGTATTACCATCGGGATTGTGGGCAAGTATGTTGAGCTGCAGGATGCCTATCTCAGTATTTCCGAGGCCCTGCAGCACGCCGGTATTGCCCTGGATACAGAGGTGGAGATTCGCTTTATCCAGGCCGAGGATTTGAGTGAAGAGGCCTTTCAGGAGCAGCTGGAAGATTTGGCCGGTGTCCTGGTTCCCGGAGGTTTTGGTGACCGCGGTATTGAAGGAAAGATCAGTGCCATTAAGGCTGCCAGGGAGGGGGGAGTTCCCTTCTTTGGGATCTGTCTGGGCATGCAGTGTGCGGTAGTTGAGTTTGCCCGCCATGTCTGTCAGCTGGAGAAGGCTCATAGTGCTGAGTTTGATCAGGAGACCCCAGATCCGGTCATCGATCTGATGCCAGAGCAGAAGAATGTTGAGGATTTAGGTGGTACCATGCGTCTGGGACTTTATCCCTGCAAACTGAGACTGGATACAATTGCCAATGATTGTTACCGGGATCAGCTAATTTATGAGCGCCACCGTCACCGCTTTGAGTTTAACAACCTTTATCGCAGTAGATTCCAGCAGCAGGGAATGGTTATCAGTGGTCTTTCTCCTGATGAACGGCTGGTGGAGATGGTTGAGCTAAGCGATCACCCCTGGTTTGTGGGGGTCCAGTTCCATCCCGAGTTTAAATCCCGCCCCAATCGACCCCATCCCCTCTTTATTGGTTTTCTGCAGGCAGCCCTTGATTATCAAAAGAGCTCAGCCCAGATGAAGCAGAGTTGAGTTGCCTTTAAGGGGTGACGAGGATGACTGATAGGATAGCTGAGCCTTATAAAATTAAAATGGTGGAATCGGTGCGGCTCAACAGTTTGGAGGAGCGGGAGGAGCTGCTGGCCAGGAGTGGATATAACCTTTTTTCTCTCCCCTCCAGTGAGGTTTACATCGATCTCCTGACAGATAGTGGTACAGGTGCTATGAGTCAGAGACAGTGGGCAGCAATGATGCTTGGTGATGAATCCTATGCCGGTAGCAGGAGCTTTCAGAGGCTGGCAGAGGTGGTGGAGCAAATATTTGGTTTTCCCTATCTCCTGCCAACCCATCAGGGCCGGGGAGCAGAGAATGTGCTTTTCCAGGTGCTGATCGAGGAGGGAGATTATGTGCCGGGCAACATGCACTTTGATACCACCAGAGCCCATATCCAGCTCAAGGGTGGCAGGCCCGTTGATCTGGTTAATAAGAGGGCCTTTGATCTCACCAATGACCATCCCTTTAAGGGAAATATCGATCTTAAGGCCCTGGATGCCTTTATTCAGGAGAAGGGTGTGGAGCAGATAGCCTTTATTCTGCTGACCCTTACCTGTAACAGTGCCGGTGGTCAGCCGGTATCACTGGCCAATGTCAGGGCTACAGGTAAACTGGCCAGCAAGTATGGCCTGCCGCTGATGATCGATGGAGCCAGGTTTGCCGAGAATGCCTTCTTCATCAAAGAAAGGGAAGAGCAGTACAGTCAGCACTCCATTGAAGAGATTGTCCAGCAGGTCTTTTCCTGTGTTGATGGCTGCCTGGTTAGTGCCAAGAAGGATGGACTGGTGAATATCGGTGGTTTTATCGCCCTGCAGGAGGAGGAGACCTTTCGCCGGGCCCGGGAACTGCTCATCGCCTATGAGGGTTTTCCCACCTATGGTGGTCTGGCAGGCAGGGATCTGGAGGCTATGGCTCAGGGCTTAGAGGAGGTTCTGTCTCCTGCCTATCTTACTCATCGTATAGAACAGCTTCGCTATCTGGCAGAGCTGTTAAAGGAGCGAGGTATTCCTGTTATGGAGCCGGTGGGAGGTCATGCAGTCTATATTGATGCCGGTCGGCTCTTCTCCCATCTCTCTCCGGATGAATTGCCCGGACAGAGTCTGGTGGTGGAACTCTACCGGCGGGGAGCTGTCCGTTCAGTTGAGGTGGGGACTGTGATGGCCGGACGCAACCCAGAGACCGGTGAAAACCTTAGTCCTCCTCTGGAACTGGTGCGCCTGGCTCTGCCGCGTCGTGTTTATACTGCCCGCCATCTGGAGTATGTGGCTGCAAGCCTGGAGGGGTTGAGCCAGGAGAGTGAGGAGATACCAGGTTACAGCTTTGTTGAGGAGCCCTCCATTTTGAGGCACTTTACAGCCAGCTTTGCTCCCATAACCTGAGGGACAGGACAATAATTACAAAGAGGATGTGGAGGTTATGCTGGGAGAAAAGATCCGCAAGAAGCGAATGGAAAAGGAGATGAGTCTCAGTCAGCTGGCCGAAAATATTGGACGGACTGCCAGTTATTTGAGTCAGATTGAAAGGGACCTGGCTGAACCCTCCCTCTCTTCACTGCGTCAGATTGCAAGAGTACTGGAGGTACCTATCTTCTACTTTCTTCTGGATGAGGCCCGGGACAGGCCCCTGGTCAAGAAGGCGGAACGCAAGACGCTGCAGTTTCCTGCTGCCCATCAGATCTACGAGCTGTTATCACCTGATTTAAACCATAATATTGAGATGATCCAGGCCCGACTGGAACCGGGAGCAACTACCTGCCAGGAGCCTCTTTCTCATCCAGGAGAGGAATGTATTCTGGTTCTTCAGGGGGAGATGGAAATACAGGTTGGTGAGGAGCATTATAGCCTGGAATCCGGTGACAGTATACATTATTATGCAGCCATTCCTCATCGCATCAAGAGCACAGGCCAGGAGGAACTGATCTTTGTTTCAGCCATATCCCCCCCTGCCTTTTAGGGGGTATAAAATGGGAAGGAGATTGATTATGGAGAGACTGGGGGACTTTGATCCAGAGTTGGAAGAAATAATTGCAGCAGAGAGAAGACGCCAGCGTGAATCCATTGAGCTTATTGCCTCCGAAAACTTTGTCAGTCAGGCGGTGCTGGAGGCTGCTGGTTCAGTGCTTACCAACAAATATGCAGAAGGATACCCCGGAAACCGTTATTATGGTGGCTGTGAGTATGTGGACCGGGTGGAGGAACTGGGCATTAAGAGAGTTAAAGAGCTCTTTGGAGCAGAACATGCCAACCTGCAGCCCCATTCAGGCAGCCAGGCCAACATGGCTGTCTACCATGCTGCCCTTCAAATAGGGGATACCCTTCTGGGTATGGATCTGACCCATGGTGGCCATCTGACCCATGGGAGCAGGGTTAACTTCTCAGGGAGCTGGTATAAGTTTATTCACTATGGTGTAAGGGAAGGAGAAGAGCTAATCGACTACAATCAGGTGGAGAGTCTGGCCCGAAAACACCGGCCGGCAATGATTGTTGCCGGTGGCAGTGCCTATCCCCGAACCATTGATTTCAAAGCCTTTCGTCAGATCGCTGATCTGGTGGGGGCCAAACTAATGGTTGATATGGCCCATTTTGCCGGTCTGGTGGCGGCAGATCTCTTTCCCGATCCTGTCCCTGAGGCTCACTATGTAACCTCTACCACCCATAAGACCCTGCGCGGTATCAGGGGCGGTATTGTCCTCTGTCAAAGGGAGTTTGCAGAGGATTTGGACAGGGCTGTCTTTCCCGGTCTGCAGGGTGGCCCGTTGATGCACATTATTGCTGCCAAGACGGTGGGCTTTAAGGAGGCCCTTGAGCCCGGTTTTAAGGATTATCAGCTGCAGGTGAAGAAGAATGCCGCTTATCTGGGCCAGAGGTTACAGGATCATGGTTTAAGGTTGGTTTCGGGCGGTACAGATAGCCATCTGCTGCTCATAGATCTAACTTCAGCCGGTATCACCGGCCAGGAGGCTGAGGAGCGCCTGGAAAGGGTGGGGATCACTGTTAACAAGAACACCATCCCCTTTGAGACCAAAAGCCCGATGGTTACCAGTGGTATCAGACTGGGGACCCCTGCTGTTACCACCAGGGGGATGAAGGAGAGGGAGATGGAGCAGCTGGCCACTCTAATTACTGAGACTTTGGAGACCGAGGATGCAGCTCGGCTGGAGGAGATTAGATCTCGGGTCACTGGCCTGGCCAGTTCCTTCCACCTGCCTGGGGGAGGAAATAGATGACCCTCTATCAGCGGATATTAGAGGCAGAGGAGGAGAAGGAAGCTCTGCTGCTGGTTACTATCCTGGAGGCCACTGAGGATCAGCTGGTGGGTAAAAGGGTGCTCTTTAGTGTGAAGGGCATTCTCTATCAGGATCTCTCTTCCAGGGAGCTTTTGGCCAGGCTGGAAGAGCTGGCTTTACCGCTGCTTAAGGAGAAAAGGAGTACTTTGCTGGCAGTGGAGTGTGGTGAAGTCTCCTGCCGGGCCTTCTTTGATGCCTCCTTTTTTACCCCCCGTTTATTGATCTTTGGTGGTGGCCATGTGGGTGCTGCCCTGGCACAAATGGCTGCCCCACTGGATTTTGAGGTTACTGTCTTCGATGACAGGCCCCACTTTGCCAGCAATGAAAGTCATCCCATGGCTGAAAGGGTGATCTGCGGGGATTATGAAGAGATAATGACTGAACTTAAGCTCTCAGAGAATGATTATCTGGTGGTGGTAACCAGGGGCCACCAGTATGACCGCCTCTGTCTGGAGGCCCTGCTGGGAAGCAGGGTGGCCTATCTGGGAATGATCGGTAGCAAGAGAAAGGTAAGACTGCTCTTTGAAGCTTTATTAGCTTCGGGTTTTTCCCGGGCTGCCCTTAAGGGGGTTTCGGCTCCCATTGGCCTGGATATTGGGGCAGAAACCCCGGAGGAGATAGCTCTCAGTATCCTGGTTGAGATAGTCAGGACCAGGCGTAAAGGCAGCTATTACTTTCATCAGTTGAAAACCAATCAGGAATGAGATGATATCTAGCAATGGATAATACCCTTTCACGAGCTGAAGACGAAAGCTTTAACTGGCTGGTTCTCTTCTTACTTGCTTCATCTACCATTATACTGGGGATCATCAGGGATGGTATACCCGCTCTCTTCCCCTTTATACAGGCCGAGTTTGAGCTGACAGGGGCCCAGGTGGGCCTTTTTTCCACTTTTCTCTTTGCCAGCTCAACCCTGGTGGCAGTCTTTACCGGCCGTATAGTGGACCTTCTGGGTCCTAAAAGGGCCATGATTCTGGGAGCCTCTCTCTCCGGCCTGTTGATGATGCTCTTTTCGGTTGCCCCTCTTTTTTCAGTAATTCTTTTTCTGGCCTTTATTATTGGGCTGGGGATCAGTGTTATCACCCCGGCTGCCAGTAAGGGTGTTATGGAGTGGTTTCCCTACCGGGTACGGGCCACGGCCATGGGGGTGGTTCAGTCAGGAATTGGAGTGGGAAGTCTGCTGGCTGCAGCCCTGATGCCCCTGGTGGCTGAAATATTTCACTGGCGCACGGCCCTCCTGGTACCGGGAGTGCTCTCTCTGGCTTTGGGGATTATCTTTTACCGTTTCTATGTTTCACCTGAGGGCAGCTCAGGGACGGAGAGCTCTCAGTCCCAGGAGGAGCAGGAAAGCTTTTGGGAGGCTTTGAGCTGCTATCTGCGAGAACCATACTTTTTGCTTATCTCCCTGCTGGGCCTGGTCCTGGGTTTAAGCTTTGGGGCCACCAACTCCCATTATACTCTTTACCTCTTTCATGACCATGGGTTAACCAGGACGGTTGCCGGCTTAGGTTTTGGTTTCCTTCATGTGGGGGCCATTCTTGGCCGTTCTGCCTGGGGAGCAATTAGTGACTATTTTTTGGGAGGTAGCAGGAGAAAGGGGCTCTTTACCATTGGTCTCTCGATCACCTTTTTTTCTTTGATTCTGGGTTTCTTTTTTACAGAACCTGGATTTCCCCTGCCACTGCTGTTCTTTCTGTCCTTCTGCATGGGCTTTACAGCCCTTGGTTTTTACGGACTTTATGTAACGGCAGTGGGTGAATTTGTAGGCCGAAAAAACATGGGGGTTGCCATGGGTTTTACCCTGACTTTCTTCCGCGGAGGTCTGCTTTTGAGTCCTCCTATCTTTGGTTATATTGCTGACCTAAGAGGAGCCTATGATTACAGCTGGATCATACAGGGAGTCTTTGTTCTGGTTGCTTCAACCAGTATCTTTATCCTCTTAAAAAGGTATGAACCCCGGGTGTGATCAGAGCTTACTGGATAATACATTTCTGACTTTAGCGGGGAGGGAGCTAAACAAAGAGTACAGTCTTCAGCCTGGTTATGACTTGACAGGGAGGAGATTAGGATATAAGATATACCTTACAGGGTATACTATACCAGCTCTTAAGGAGTGTTTCTGAAATGCCGATCTATGATTATCAATGTCAGGAGTGTGAGCATAAGTTTACTGCCCGGTGTTCTGTCTCAAAAAGGAAGGAACAGCCCTGTCCCCGCTGTGGTTCCAGGCGGGTCAGCCAGCTCTTTAGTTCCTTCAACAGGGGGTCATCCTCTACCGGGAGGGGTTGTGAAACCTTTACCTGAAAGAGCTAGGCCGGGAACAGTTGTTCCGAAGATGGGAGCCTAATTCTTTTTGAGGAGGATTATGCCGGTGGAGAGGATAAAGGACAAGGAAAAGATAATAAGCAGGTTAAAACGGGTTGAAGGACAGCTGCGGGGCATTCAAAAAATGATCGACGAAAAGAGAAGCTGTGAGGACATTATGATGCAGCTTTCGGCCATGACTTCAGCCGTGGAAAGGGTGAACAGGGTAATAATTGGCTGTTACATGGAGGAAAAGATTAAATCTGAATTAATGGAGCATCAAGATACTGAGCTGGCAGTTGAGAGAGCCATGGAACTCTTTATTAAGAGTCGGGGATAATAAAAAATTTTACAAATTGTTTATTTTTTATTTTTCTCAGGTTGACAACTCTCAATTATCATCTTAGCTGTAGCATAATAGGTGTTTAATTTTGCCCATTTCGTCAAGTTCATCAGGTTATCTGGAAGGGAACATGCAATAAAAGAGGAGGAAAAAAATGAGGTTTAAAGAGGATCTGGCTTCTTATTGTTGCCTTGCTCTGCTGATTGTTGTTTTTCTATTCACGCTGGAGGCTAGTGCAGGAGAGGTCTTTGAGACAGAACAACTATCGATTTTAGTTCCCGAAGGTTGGGAGGTTGTAGAGGAACAGTCTCA
>CAZXKH010000068.1:0-8596 GCA_964641385.1 uncultured Clostridia bacterium
TGGATAATGCCACCAGTAAAGCTTTCATTTTCAAGATCTTCATCTCATTTAATCGGATTATTTTATTTTTCTTTTGTAAGATAATTATAATCTCTATTCTGCTCATGTTCTGTGCAGCCAGTTACAAAAAAGGGGTGATCTAAAACACATTTTTAGTTTAAATAAAGTCACTCATTAATTTTGAATCTGGTAATTATTAAAGGATAACCCTCTAAAATATAGAACTATAATTTATGGAAGGTACAATAATAAGAGAAGGGTTTGGTTAAAATTAACAGGGAACTGAGTCTTATAAATCAAAGGATGAGGATGCTTTTACTGGCTTTGATCCTGATCTGTGCTGTCATGCTTCCTGCTTCAGTCTCAGCTCTCTCTATTGAAGCTGATAGACTGGAAAGCTTTTTTGATGGTATAATGGTTAGCCATCTTGATGATCATAATATTAATGCAGCTACCCTCTCTGTAGTTAAGGATGGAGAGCTGTTAATTTCTAAGGGCTATGGTTATGCTGATCTGGAGCAAGAGAAGACTGTTGATCCTCAGCTTAGCCTTTTTCGCCCCGGTTCTATCTCTAAACTCTTTACCTGGACAGCTGTTATGCAGCTGGTAGAAGCTGAAAAACTAGATTTGTATACTGATCTTAACACTTATCTGGATTTTGAGCTGCCCACTACTCTTGTGGATAACCGGGAGGTCAGACCGATTACCATCAAGGATCTCCTTACTCACCGACCAGGATTTGAGGACATAGGAGAGGGTTTGTTTGTAACCAGGGCTGAGGAGATGCTTTCACTGGAGGAGTACCTGCACCAGTATCTGCCTGCCAGAGTCTTTCCCCCGGGAGAGGTGCTGGCCTACTCCAACTACGGTACCGCTCTGGCCGGCTATATTGTAGAACAGGTATCAGGACAAAGCTTTGCCGAGTATGTGGAAAAACACATCTTTGAACCTCTGGGAATGGAACACAGCACCTTCAGACAGCCACTGCCTGAGGAGCTGGCCTCTGAGATGACCCGTGCCTATAATTATCATCATGGCCATTACCATGAGGGAGGATTTGAATACATATCGGCTTATCCTGCTGGAAGCCTGAGCAGTACTGCCCATGATATGGCTCGCTTTATGATTGCCCACCTGGAGCAGGGTGAGTATGATGGGAGGCGTATTTTAGAGGAAGATACTGCCCGGGAAATGCACCGGCAGCAGTTTACCCACCACCCAGAAATAGAAGGAATGACTCTTGGTTTTATTGAGAAGGAGATAGAGGGAGAAGAGATAATCGGTCATAACGGAGCTACCTGTCTTTTTTTCAGTAACCTTTATCTGCTCCCGGAGCACAATCTGGGAATATTTCTATCTTACAATGGAGGAAGTGGTATGGAGGGCACCAAGCTATTCCAGGCCTTTATGAAGCACTACTTCTCCTCTCAGCCAGCATCATTTTCAAAGCCCTCTCCAGAGGAGAGGGAGGCGGCTCTGGCCTATACTGGAAATTATCATCCTAACCGCAGCAACTTTACAAACCTTGAAAAACTGCTTGGTGTTACCCAGCGCATAAATGTTAATGTAGACCAGGATGGATACCTGGAACTGGGCTTTATGGGTGATAATTATCAGCTGGTTGAGGTTGAGACAGGGGTTTATCAGAACACGGCCACCAGAGGCACGCAGCTGATAGATAAACTGGCCTTTACCAGCGACCATGAGGGGCAAAAGATGCTGGTTATGGGAGGCCCCACCACCTACAGTAGGGTTCCCTGGTATGGTTCCAGTCCTCTGCTGGCGGGATTAACCCTTTTTGCTATCCTGTTGATAGTTACTACCCTTACAGGCTGGACGGTATCATTGATAGTAAAGTTCTCCAACAATATCAGAGGAAAGAAGTGCCTGGGAGGAAGGGTAGCCCGCTTGATTTTTTTGGCCTATGCTCTGACAACCATAATATTTTTATTTGGTTTAGTAAGTGTTTTTACCAGTATTAATCCCGCCTATGGAGTTCCGGATATTATGTTAAACATTACCGGCCCTATTTTTTATGTCATCCTTAGTCTGCCCTACCTAATTGCAGTTTTAAGTATTGCCATGCTGGTCTTTACCCCTTTGGCCTGGATAAGAAAATACTGGACCATACCAGCTCGTTTACATTATAGCCTGGTTACTATCAGTGCTCTGGGGTTAGTGTGGGTAATGGTTTATACAAAACTCCTTTAGTCAGGGTAAAATCAATAAGCAGTAAAACCAGTATAAAAATAATTATGTGGTTTATATTGCATTATTATGAGATAAATAAATAGACCAGAATTATTGCAGGCAAAATCCATTGGCTAATCAATACAGACTACTTATGATCATGGATTAATTATCCTTAACCTGTCAATAAAAAGCCCCGTCCCTGAAATTAGGGCGGGGATGGTTTTATGCCTGCAAACTACTATTTTGAGCCTAAAAATGCTGTCTTAAAACCTTTCAATATCCTCCTTTGATAAATATTTATAATTAGCACCCTTATATTTCACCGGGTCCACGATATAGGCTTCAACTATTATATTAATGGAGGTTGATATGGTATTAAGTACCTCTGAGAGGGCTTCAACTGAACTGGAGGTCAGATAATTCTCATCAACCCCATCAGGGTTTCTTCGATCAAGCATAATTCTCATTAATTTGTTTGCAATACATTCACGAGCTTTGGCCGGGGTATCACTTGCCTGACTGCTGTTACTTAAGCTTTCACTTAATTGTTTCTGGTTGCAGAGAAAGCTGTCTATGAAAGTCGGTGCTTCGGATTTCGGTACCTCAAAGGTCGCTATGTAATCAGATGTTATGATGTCACTTAAATAGGCCAGGGTCTGTGATACAATTTTTGAGTTAACATTGTTGTTGGATAATGCCTCTCTGGTGCAGCAGCAAAAGATTAAGGCTAAACCATAATACATATCCTGGTTTCTGATCTCCATTCCCAGAGATTTTTTTGTTTGTTCCAGCTTTGATTCATCGGGTTTATTTATAATTTCATATATATAATTGCCCAGTTCAATAGTATTAATCCTCTTCTTTCTTTTACTTTTGTATAGTTTGCGGATAATAATCCCCAGTCCAATAACAATAAAAATAATATAGATATTCATTACTTTCACCCTTCATGTATTTATATTTCTCCTGCTATCAGTGGCCAAGAACTTTGGTCGGCTCAATATTTTTTGGCCTATGGATGGCTTCAATAGACAGGCCCTTTGTTCCTGAGCCACAGGGCCTTTTTATTGAGCAACAACTCTGAAACAATAATCAAGGCAGGCATCTTGCAGGCAGAGGGTCTGATGCCTTTTAATTATCAATCATACTCCATCTACCTCCTGTAAAAAAACCCTCAGGATGAGGGTTTTTATTTTTGTTATAATCTCTTCCTGATGCTAGCTGAGCATTCCCCAGACCGGGATACTGGCCAAAAGGGCCAGGTCTTCCATGGGAAGATAGGCTTTGACAGAGGCATCAAAGAGGATGCTGGCCCGGGGAGATATATTGTCCTCTCCCATCCAGAGGGCGTAGGTAATGGGAATGGCAGGCAGTACTTTAAAGACCAGGGCTGCATCTGCCAGATCGAGTTCTTCTCCTCCCAGTTTTTTTCCGGCGGCAACCATTTTTTCAGGGTTCTGTCCAAAAACATTGACCAGGGGTTTAATGGCCCTCCTCCGGAAGGCATCGAAGTAAACCATTCCTCCTTCAACCTCTTTGAAGGAGATGAGGCTGTTTTTAAGGGGTATCCCACGGGCCTCTAGAAGATAATGAAGTAACAATACTCTGTAGGCCACTGAGGCCTCCTGCTGGTCTTTCTCTTTAATAACTCTGGCTGAGGGATGATGGACATGATAGCAATCATTCAAAAGTGGCAGCTTGATGATATTATTCTCCTGCTGATAACTGGCCTTACTGGCCCTGGCCATCATCTCTGGATCTCTTTGGGCAAACTCATTACTGGCTATCTCCAGGGCCCGGAGATAACCCTCTTTTCTGTTTTTAGGTAGTTTTTTCATTACTAATTACCTCCCGGTAAAAAGTATATCACAGCCAGGAGGAAAAATCATCTCTGGAGGAACATTTTCCTGGAAATTAACGGCCATATTTCCTGGTCAGCTCCTTAAGCCTTAGAGCAAGATCCTCTCTTAGCAGCTCATCCTTTACTCTCCATTCCCAGTTGCCCTCGGCCACCCCCGGCATATTCATTCTTGCCTCAGAGCCCAGTGCCAAAAGGTCCTGAAGAGGGATAACAACTCTTTTTGCCCTGCTGCCTAGAGCCAGCTCTATCACCTGCCAGCAAATACTCTCTGGCCTTAGATTACAGTCTAATGATAAAGATTCGCCAATTCTTTTTTGTTCTTCTGAGTTTTTTTGGGAGTACCAGCCCAGCAGGGTGTTGTTATCATGGGTGCCTGTATAGAGTACAATCTCTTCTTTGTTAAGGACCTCTTCCAGCTCTTTTTTCTTCTCTTCCAGCACAAATTGCAGGACCCTCATGCCCGGATAGCCAAATTTCTTCCGCAGCTCAATAACCTCAGGGGTAATATGGCCCAGGTCTTCAGCGATCACCGGTAATTTACCCAGGTATTTTTCTATGGTAGAAAAGAAGTCTGCTCCCGGCCCCTTTACCCAGCGGCCAGCAAGAGCATCCTCAGCTCCTGCGGGTATCTCCCAGCAGGCCTCAAAACCACGAAAATGATCTATTCTCAACAGATGGACCCCTTTGAACCAGAAGGACAGTCTTTCTCTCCACCATTTATAATCCCTCTTCTTCATCTCTTCCCAGCGGTAGTGGGGGTTTCCCCAGAGCTGACCCCGGTCATTGAAGTAATCGGGAGGGACCCCTGCCAGGACTTTGGGGTACCCCCTTTCATCAAGCTGGAAGAGCTGCTGGTTCAGCCAAACATCACAGCTATCATGGGCGACAAAAACCGGCAGGTCTCCAATAATTTTAATTCCTCTGGCAGCTGCATATTCCCTTAGCTTCTCCCACTGGGAGAAGAAAAGGTACTGAAGAAAGATATGGAATTCGATCTCCCGGGCTTCTTTTTCCTTTACTGCTGCCAGTTGAGAGGATTTATCAGCTGCATACTCCAGAGGCCACTCAGGCCAGGCGAGCCCCTTATAGCTTTCATGAAGAGCCATGAAGAGGCCATAGTCATCAAGCCACCACTTATTATGCTCATAGAAGTGCCTGTAAGCAGCCTTCTTTGAGCCACCATCCCTTTTAAAGCTTCTAAAGCCCCTTCTTAGCCGTGATAGCTTGTATTCCTTTACTCTGTGGTATTCCACCTGATCTCTTTTGAAGGGAGGGGGGTCTAATTCTTTCTTCTTTAATAAACCCCTGGTGCTCAAGGCTTCTAAATCAATCAGGAGCGGATAGCCGGCAAAGGAGGAGAGAGACTGGTAGGGTGAATTACCGGTTCCAGCAGGTCCCAGGGGCAGGATCTGCCACAGTGATTGTCCTCCTGCTTCCAGAAAATCAATTAGTCTGTAGGCCCCTTTTCCCAGGTCTCCAATCCCATAAGGTGAGGGGAGAGAGGTAGGGTGAAGGAGTAGTCCACTCTCTTTATTCAAATAGATCTCTCCATTAAATTTATTTTTCTCTGAAGAGTATTGCCTCCAGAGGGTTGAGTTCAATATTTAGCTTACCCCTTTGGAGTTTGTATTCTTGATCCTGCAAAGGGTTTATCAGAGGCCCTACAACCAGCTCTCCCAGCTCTGGAGTAATCCTTATCTTCTCCCTCTGGCTGCGGTTTAAGAGGATCAAGAAGTTACCACTCCTTCTTTTCTCACCGAAGACATCTCTATCCTCTTTTATCCTTCTCAGGTATCCGTATATTTCAGCATGGAAGGGCAAAGAGATCCAGCTACCAGTTCGTAAAGCCGGATTCTTGTTTCTTAGGGAGATAAGTTTCTTATACCAGTTTAAAAGGCCCTTTTCTTCTCTACCCCAGGGATAGGTATGACGGCAGAAGGGATCATCATAACCCTCCACTCCGGCCTCATCCCCATAATAGATGCAGGGCACTCCCGGGAATGTCAGCTGCCAGAGAGCCAGTATTTTTAAGCGCCTGATGGCCAGCCCTCTCTGCTGGCGGGGAAGGGAGTACTCCCCCATATCCCTGTAGGATGAGAAATACTTTTTAGGGGGCGCTTCTCCCAGAATGGTTAAAATTCTCGGTACATCATGGCTTCCAATCAGATTCATGGTTGAATAGAAATGGTGAAGGGGATAGTTCTCATAGAGGTTCATTAGCAGCTGATGGGTTTTTTGAGCATTATTGTGACCAAGGATAAAATCGATCATTATCTGGCGCAGGGGATAGTTGGTTACCGAATCCAGTTCCTGGCCCAGAAGGTACTTTCTTTTTTCACCATAGCTAACCTTGTTGGAAGCATCCTCCCAGACTTCTCCGATCAGCACTGAATCCTTATCATGCTCCCTGATCTTACTTTTCAGGAGCCTGATAAACTCTCCAGGCAGCTCATCAGCGACATCCAGCCGCCATCCCTTAGCCCCCAGTTTCATCCACTGGTTAACGACACTTTCTCGATCACGGATAATAAAATCAAGGTAACCTGGTTCCATCTCCTTTACATTGGGCAGGCTGTCAATGCCCCACCAGCAGTCATAATGGTTGGGGTAATCATAGAAATTATACCAGCTGTAGTAGGGAGAGGAGGGTGATTGATAGGCACCCAATCCTGGATAGGTACCGTACCTATTAAAATAGATACTGTCACTTCCTGTATGACTAAAGACTCCATCCAGAATGATGCTGATTCCCATCTTTTCAGCCCTCTGACAGAGGTGGGCAAATATTTTATTGTTGCCAAAAAAGGGATCTATTTTTTTGTAATCTGCAGTATCATATTTATGGTTGCTGGGGGCACTGAAAATGGGGTTAAAATAGATTACCCTGATCCCCAGTTCCTTTAAATAGGGAAGCTTTTCTATCACTCCCGGGAGGTTCCCGCCAAAGAAATCCCAGCGGACAACCTCACCCTCCTGATCACGGATATAATAGGGGATGTTCTCCCAATGGGAGTGGAGTAATGATCCCGGCCATGGCTTTAGTTCAACTTCTGATTCTCCCTGATAAAAGCGATCGACAAAGATCTGATAGATAACTGCATCCTTAAACCATGCCGGTGTCCTGGCCCGGGGTTGATGGAGGGTAATCTGATAGGAAGAGGGAGGACTGGTAGTAATCATTCCCCTTCCTCCCAGTCCCTCCAGGTTATTACCATAATACCATTCCTTGCCCCGTTCTTTGATGGTAAAGAAATAATGGAGTAGTCCCGGTTTTTCAGGTGTCTTAAAGGAGATCCGGTAGCTCTTCTCCCTTTTCTTCTCTTCCAAAAGCTCCATCTGAAGCTCTCTTCTTCTATCATCCTGGCAGAGGTTTAAGACCACCAGGTGAGGAGTAACCCGGGCCCTGATTCTAATCTTAAGCTCTATCTTTTGGCCACAGGCAACAGCTCCAAAAGGATACCGGTAATAGGGAAGGTGTGAGTGGTGAATAATCCAGTCCTGATTCATGTCTGCACTCCCTGAGTGAATGCCATAATAAAAAAAAGGTTCTAAATCTTATCCTCCCTTTTATTATTACAAGTTGAAGAGCTTGATAAACATCTGCAGGGGGAAGAGGGATTAGAAATATTTGTTATTAGTGGGAGGTATCAATGAAGGGATAAAAAAAAGAGGGTAGGCAGCAGTAGTGTTAGCAGACAGCAGATAAAAAGAGGAAATTAGACCAGTGTCTGATCTATATCCTTAGTTATTATTCCATGGAATTCATGATGATGAATGTTGCCTGATTGCCATTCTCATTGCAGTAGTAATAAAAGTAATCGGTGGCCGCCCTGGTTAGAATAAAACCCAGTCCCCGTCCCTGCTGGTTTACCTCATCCTGAAGGCTATTAGATCTACAGGCTCTTTCTCTCCAGTCAAAGCCAGGGCCTTCATCCTCGACACTGACCATCAGATACTGCTCTCTGATTTGCAGTTTAACCTGCACCCTTTTTTGTGGATCAAATCTGTTTCCATGTTCTATGGCATTGATCAGAAGCTCATGGAGGGCCATAATCACCGTGTCCACCTCTTCCAGATGGGGAGCAATAAAGGATCTAACTCTTTTTTTGGCCTCTTCTACAGCCCTGATATTACTGTTGAGACTGAGAGTCAACTCTGGAATATCCTGTGCAGGCTCAGGGGAGGTTTTGATAATAATATAGGTCAAATCATCATCCATTGAATTTCCTGAGAAGGAAAAGAAGTCTTTGTTTATATCTTCACTGAGAGCCATGGGAGGGAGGTGCCCTTTGTTTTTGATAAGATCATAATGGGATTTTCCATAGATATCATCACCAGCCCTTTGTTCATAAAGGCCATCAGTGGAGAAGAAGAGAACTGAATCAGGTCCCAGCTTTACTTCCTGATTGTAGTATTGCATCTCATGGCTGGAAAGGGCAGAGGAGATGGGTGAGTTGCCGGTGGGCAATTCGGTTATATTTTCCTGATCGAAATGAAGGGGAGGAATATGCAGACCGGCACTACTGTACTCCAATAAATTTT
>CAZXKH010000069.1:0-8554 GCA_964641385.1 uncultured Clostridia bacterium
CAGGAATGGTGATCAAGTCTTTTGTCTTTGGGGAGGAAAGGATATGGAATGGTCCAGGAAGAGACTGGTCAGCTATCTTCTGTTGTTGTTACTGGCTGTCCTGGTTACTATGCTGATTCATGAGCTGGGCCACTACCTGATGGGAGTCCTGCTGGGAAATGAAATGGAGATGGATCTGAACGGGACCCGTCCTGTATCCGGTTTCTTCTCTCAGGACTGGCATCTGCCACTGGTGGTCCTCTCTGGCCCCCTCTTTACTCTGGGGCAGGCCCTGATATTCTATCTTCTGGTTAGCAAGCGAAAGGGATTTTATTACTATCCCTTTCTTTTTTATCCTGCCCTTTATCGGACAGTTCCCTACCTTTTTTCACTGCTGGCAGAGGAGAGGTTTGCACTTCAGGATAAGGTGCAGCTGGCAAATTATTATAATCTTAATCCCTGGCCCATCATTGTTATCTTTCTGCTGCTACTGATCATAATGGCTGGAAAGGGGAGCAGAAGGTTAAAGGTGGGGTGGAGGATCAACCTTTTAACCCTCATTTTTTCACTGCTTTATACACTCTTCTGGCTGCAGTTTAACAGATTATTCATTGTCTAGTTTAAGAGTTTTCTTGTTTTTTGCTGCCCGGACAGCTTTAAAAGAGGATCTGTGCTGTGTATTATCAATTTATTCGCTCTTGAGGGAGGATGATGATGAAAAAATTTTATCGTTCTACAACCAACAGCAGGCTGGCCGGTATCTGTGGTGGGCTGGCAGAGATGATGGAGCTTGATCCATCACTGGTCAGGCTGGGATTTGTCTTTCTGGCACTGGTGACCGGGATCTTTCCCCTGCTGGTTACTTATGTGGTAGGATGGATTATCATCCCTGATGATAGATCCTTAAGATAACGGGGAAGGAGTTTATTGTCGGCAGAGAGGAAGCTACTTTCAGGAGGAGATCAGACTGTGGTCAGGGAGAAGATTAAGGATCTAAACCAGATCTCTCAGCAGCGCATTGTTGCTATCGGCTGGGATGTAGGTGGCTGGATGGGGAACAAGCAGGGGATTGCAGCTTTAAGCTGGGTACCGGGTGAGAAGGAGATTCAATGGCTGGGTACACCCAAAAGTATCTCTCTTCCCCGGGACGCAATGCTTTCTCCCCTCAGGATTTTATCTTCTCTCTCAGCAGGGTCCTTTGATGGCAGCAGTTTGGTAATGGGTGTTGATGCTCCCCTTGGGTATCCTCTGCAGTTCTGTCAGCTGGTTGAGGAAGAGGCTGTTACCATTAACTGCCCTGCTCGAGAGATCGATAATCCTCTGGCCTACCGTGAGACTGATCGCTATATTTTTCGTCGTTTTGGAAAGAAACCCCTTTCAGCTGTCTTTGATCGCCTGGGCAATGGCTCCACTGTGGCTCTGACCCATGTCAGGCACTGGTGCCGTGAGGGTGACTGGCAGCTGATCCCACAGATGCAGGAGGAGCCCTCAGGGCCTGTGATCCTGGAGGTATATCCGGCTTTACTCAAGATAAATAACTCTGAGCTTATGGAACCTCTGCTCAAGCTTCTGCCTTCCAGTATAAAACCCGGTACAGATGCCTGTGATGCAGCCCTCTGTTCCCTTTATGCCCTGGCCTATGCAGCCAGGGGAGCCTTTAACCCCCTGCCCCCACTGGTAGGCCCACCCCCTGGACTAAGGGCAGTAAAGAGGGAGGGCTGGATTTATCACTTTCCGCCGGCAGCCTTCAATCATGGAGATAGTACTGAGGATTGATAAAAAATTAACGATCAATAATCCTGTTTTCAAAGGGGAGGTGTGTTTTATACCAGGGGCTTGCTGAAGCTGACTGCATCTGATTGATCTTTGTTATGATGGAAAGGGAGTAACTACAGGGGCCCAGCAGTTACTTTTTGGGCTCTAATCCATGAAGGAGTAGGATTTTCAACCAATGCTTAAAGAGCAGGATAGACACTTTCAACTCTCCACAACAGAGAGGGAGAAAGAGCAAAATAAGAGAGTAACCCAGTTTTATAACCACTACCAGGCTGCCAGGAACCATCTTTTCGATGAGCTAGGGCTAAAGAATCCTGGCTGTAACCTGGAATTGTTGCTGGATAAGGCCCAGCAGATCCTTGATAGAATAACTCTAATCCTATTCTGTGAGGACCGGGGGCTTTTCCCGGGCCACAGGGTATACAGTCTTATTACTGGGGCTCAGTGTACTCCTGCTGGCAGTGAGGATCAGATCTGGGAAGAACTGAAGGGTATTTTTAGAGCAGTGGCCAGGGGCAGAGGAGAATACAGTCTGCCCTTTAAAAGCGAAGGTTTTTTTAACTGTGATTCTCAGGGGGATGAAGTAAGGATCGGTAATGGTGTATTTCAGAGCATGCAGGGGATTGTTGCCTGTGATTTCAGGACCCTTGATCCGGATATCCTTGGTTACATCTTTGAAGAATCAATTGCTGACCTGGAAGTGATGAAGGCTGAAATAAGGGGCAGCAATTATAGGGTTCAGGGGTCTCGGAAAAAGAGGGAGGGAATTTATTATACCTCCAGCTATATAACCGGGTATATAGTGGAGAAGACCCTTGGTAATTACTTAGGGCGGCTTAAAGAAGAGCTTGGTTTTAATCAGCTGCTGGAGCCTGAGAAGGAATCTACTTCCTCTTCAGTGGACCGGCAGTATGAGGAGAGACTGAGAGCGATCAAAATACTCGATCCGGCCTGTGGTTCCGGGGCCTTCCTCAGTCAGGCCTATGATTATCTTTTACAGGAGTATCAGTTGCTGGAGAAGAGATGGGGCTCTTTTTGTTGGTCAAGGGGAGATATTCTAGGGCATCTTTATGGGGTTGATTTGGATGCCAGGGCAGTGGAGGTAACCAGGTTTATTCTCTGGCTGAAGGCTGCAGGCTGCCAGCAGAGTTTGCCACCCCTTGATGAACATATAAAGGCCGGCAATTCCCTGATCGATAGCCCTGAACTGGCTGGAGAGAAGGCCTTTAAATGGAAAGAGGAGTTTCCAGCTGTTATGGAGCGGGGAGGCTTTGAGCTGGTGATGGGCAACCCACCCTATTTAAGCTTTGGCCTGAGAAATACAGGCAAGGTTGGTAAGAGGGAGGATCGCTACCTGAGAAAGAGGTACTCTGTTGCCCAGTACAAGCTGAGTATCTATGCCCTTTTTATAGAACTGGGTATTTCCCTGCTCAGGGACTCAGGTCAGCTGGGATATATTCTTCCTGATAGCTTTCTCCTTGGTCGTTACTATTCCCGGCTCCGCAAATTTATTCTGGATCACAGTGCTCTCCATGAGCTGACTATCTTTGAGAATGATTTCTGGTCAGGTGGCAATGTGGGTAAACCGGTCATTATTACCCTCCAGCGGAATAAGGAAGGGGTAAAGGGTTTCCCCCATTTCTTTCAGAGTAAGTCCTTTAGAGACCTTAAGGCCTTTAAAGAGGGAGATTGCCGCCAGCTTGAGTTATCACAGGATGAATTGCTCTCTCTTCCCCACTACAGGTTCCGGCTCTTCTTCAGTCCCAGGGCCCGGAGGTTAGTGGAAAAAATTGAGGACAGCTCAGAGTATTTGGGCTCTAAGGCTGCAAAAATAAGAACCGGGATACGCTCCCGCATCGGCCAAAGGGCCATCTGCTCCCGGGAAAGGGAGGGCCCTTTATGGAAGCCAGGACTTATTAAGGGTGCTCAGGTGGAGAGGTATGATATTGATTATCAGGGCCATTTCCTCAATCTGGACCCTGAATTGCTCTACAGTGGCGGTTATCAGGCCGAAGTTATTAACAGCCCCAAGCTCTTCCTGCGCCAGACCGGGGATTCACTGGTTGCAGCCTATGATGACTCAGGGTTATATCACCTGAACAATCTTCATTCTATATCTCCCATCAGTGAATACTATGATCCCAGGTATCTTTTGGCTCTCATTAATTCCAGGCTCCTGACCTGCTATTATCGCCTGATCACCCTTGAATCCGGGCGTTCCCTGGCTCAGACAGATATTGAAACCCTTGAGAGGTTGCCCATCAAGGACCTTGCCCCTGATGAACAGCAGCCCCTTATTGAGCGGGTGGAGAGGATAATGGCCTGCAGGCAGAGACTGAGGGAGAAACCCCTTTCCCTGGATCTTGCTCCCTTTTATGAGCAGGGGGAGGGGGTCAGGCTTGGTGATATTTGTCAGCGGGAGGGTGGTTATCGTCGGCTGTATGCTGGTCAGGCCCGCAGGTTTCGAGGGTTAACAGTTGAGGGGGATGCAAGTCTGACCATCTCAGCCTATAAGTCAGAGGGCGGAAAGTACAGACTGATGGAAATGGAGGTTGAGGATCCCTTTAAGGCCCAGTATCTAAAACACTATCTGGAATCCTTAAATCAGGAAAGGATAGCAGAGATTGATGGGCTGAGTGGTAATCTCTTAGATAAAGTACTAGAGATAGAGGTACCGGCCTATGATCGAAGAGAGGTGGTACAAAGGGCTGTTGACTGTCAAAGGCGGCATCAGCAGGAGATGGATAGACTGGAATATTCTCTGAGCAGGACAGAGGGGGAGCTTGACTGCCTTGTTTACAGGCTCTATGGTCTGAGCGAAAAAGAGATACAGATGGTGGAGGAATGTTATAAGCAAAGGGATTGAAGGAGCAAGCTGTTGTTTAATCCTCCCAAATTTGATGGGAGGTAGAACATAAAGCGAGGTGAAATGAATGCAGGTACTAATAGCTTACTACAGCAGGACCGGTAATACGGCTGCTATGGCTGAACTGGTGGCAGAGGGTGTAGAAGAGGTATCAGGGGTTGAGCCCCTGGTAAAGAAGGTGGAAGAGGTGACTCTCCAGGATCTTCTGGCTGCTGAAGGGATTATTCTTGGTTCCCCAACCTACTATGGAGCAGCTGCCAGGCAGATAAAAAAGTTGATAGACCGCAGCAATAAACACCACGGCAAACTGGAGGGTAAGGTAGGGGGAGCCTTTACCTCAGCCATGAATGTGGGGGGAGGTAATGAGACTGCTCTGCTGAACATGCTCTGTATGCTGCTGGTCCACGGCCTGATCATTCCCGGTTTTTCAAAGGGAGATCATTATGGCCCGGTGGCACTGGAAGCACCCGATGAGCGGGCTGCAGAAAACTGCAGGCGCCTGGGACAGCGGGTGGCTGAGCTGGTCAGGAAACTGGCTTAACTTAATAGAGTGCTGAATCTTCGGTTATGATTGTACCACCCCCTTCATAGTATTAATTGAGGGGGTGGTTTTTTTGTTTGACCTCTGGTACAGGTTCTTTAATCCCAAAGATAAAGAAGAAGAGCAGGACCGGAGAGAGGGTCCAGTGCTTTTGGTTGGCAACCCCAATGTGGGCAAGAGCTTAATCTTTAATTATTTGACAGGCTCCTATGTCACTGTCTCCAACTACCCGGGGACAACGGTTGAAATCTCAAGGGGGGAGATGGAAGCAGGGCTGGAGGTAATTGATACCCCGGGAATATACTCCCTGCGTCCTGTAACAGAAGAGGAGAGGGTAACCCGTATGCTCCTCTTTCAGAGCCGGCCCCTGCTGCTGGTAAATGTGATTGAGGCTTTAAAGCTGGAAAGGACCCTACCCCTGATCCTGGAGCTGATGGAGACTGGACTCTCCCTGCTGCTGGTACTGAACATGATGGATGAGGCCGAGGCAGGGGGTATTACCTTCCAGAGTTCACTCTTAGAAAGGGAGCTGGGGGTCAGGGTAATCGAGGCTGTCTCCACCAGGGGCCTGGGCCTTAATAGGATCAGGCGTTATATTATTGGCTGCAGTGGGAGGGGAGGCAGATGAGGATCAAAGGGCCCTCCTATCTGAAATGTGGGGACAGGCTGGACAGCGTGGTCAGGCTGCTGCCAGACAATCTGCCCTGGAAGCCAGTATCAGTGGCTTTGCTCCTGTTACAGGGTGACCGGGAACTCCTTTTAATGCTTGAGGAGGAGATGGAGCAGAGGGATTACCTGCGGCTGGAGGGGGTACTTAACTCTATCTGGAGCCAGGGGGATGATTGCCTGACTGCTATTTCCAGGGACCGTGCCCGCTGGGCACAGAGGCTCTCTGAGATGGTAACCATCTCCTTTCAGGAACAAGAGCCTGGAAGGGAAGGGTTGCTTGATAGACTGACCGTAAATCCCCTGACCGGTCTTTTGATCCTGCTGCTGGTCCTTTACCTTGGTCTTTACCGTCTGGTGGGGGTCTTGATTGCCGGCCAGGTGGTAGATCTGCTGGAGGGGCAGCTATTCGGTCGATACCTTAACCCCCTGGTGGAAGGACTTGTTGTTACCTATCTTCCCTGGCCTGCTCTCCAGGATTTGCTGGTGGGGCCCTACGGGGTCTTCACCCTTGGTCTTAGATACGCCCTGGCCATTGTACTGCCGCTGGTGGGAGGATTCTTTCTCTTCTTTTCTCTGCTTGAGGACAGTGGTTATCTGCCCCGGGTTTCCATGCTCCTGGACCGGATCTGCCGCAAGGTGGGGTTAAATGGTCAGGCGGTTATTCCCCTGGTGCTGGGCTTTGGCTGTGCTACCATGGCCACTTTAACCACCAGGATCTTAGAAACAGAAAGAGAGCGTATCATCGCCACCTTTCTGCTGGCACTGTCCATTCACTGCTCTGCTCAGCTGGGAGTACTCCTGGTTCTTCTGGCAGCAGAGCCTGCCGCCCTGATGATCTGGGCACTGGTGGTGGGGCTGGTCTTCCTGGTCAGCGGCAGTCTCTGTGCCCGTATTTTACCCGGCAGGGGGCCCTATTTTTTAATGGAGGTCCCTCACCTCCGCTGGCCCAGACCGGGAAACATAATCATTAAAACTCTAAGCAGGATGAAGTGGTACCTGATAGAGGTTCTTCCCCTCTTTATCTATGCCAGCCTGCTGATCTGGCTGGGGAGGATCACCGGTCTCTTTCAAAGGCTGCTCAACTTAATGATACCCTTAATGGAACTTTTGGGTCTGCCCGGGGAGGCGGCTGTGGCCTTTTTTTTCGGTTTCTTTCGGCGTGATTATGGAGCAGCAGGACTCTTTGATCTTCATCGCCAGGGTGCACTGGAGGGAGCCTCACTGCTGGTGGCAGCTGTGACCCTGACCCTTTTTGTGCCCTGTATTGCTCAGCTGGCCGTCAATATCAAGGAGAGGGGTCTCAGGGTAGCCCTGGCCATTACCTCCCTGATCCTTCCCCTGGCCTTTCTGATTGGTTATCTGCTTCATTTGATTGTTAAAGCTTTTAATATCTTGTAAAGGTGGTGGTTTTCCATTCGTTATCTGGAGGATGTTGAGGGTGGAAAAGAGGAACCTCCAGTAATAATATCTATGACAGAGTTATTGAAGGGAGAAAGGACAAGGATTCACTCCTTTCATCCTCTGTCTTCGGACAGGATCTGCCGCCTGCTGGCACTGGGTTTAAGGCCCGGGAGAGAGGTGGTACTCCTTGGTAGCTTTCCCGGTTTTCTGTTGCAGGTGGGTTGCCAGAGGATTGCCCTGGACAGGGAGCTGGCAGCCAAAATAAGGGTTGCTGCTCCTTGTGAGCAGCGGAAAGAGTGATAATCTTTCTCAGCGGGAAGGAATTGGGTAACAGTATCTAGAAATCCTCTAAATAGGAATGATACCAAAGGGAGGTGGACAGCAAAAGGACTCTTAGATGTTTGAGTAGCTGGAAAAAATGAATAAAAAAGAGATGATGGATGGTATCTTAGTCAGAGCTGTTACTTCAATTCTGTCTATACTGGTATTAATATCTATTGCTGGAGTTCTTCCGGCTTCCCTCCAGGCAGCATCGGTAGAGGTTGAGCTGCTGGAGACCTTTCTCACTGAAAGCCTAGAGGAAGAGCTCTTTACCGATGAAATTCTCTCCCAGGTCCCGTTATCCGATCTGGAAAGGATTCGAGATGAATATACTGAGGGGCTTGGTGAGTATCTGAGGGCAGAGGAGACACAAGAATATACTTATGAGGTATCATTTGCTGGGGGCTGGCTGGAGATGCAGTTTGTGGTGGATGAGGAGCAAAGGATTGCCGGTATCTACTTTTTGTCTGTCACTGAGGCCCCTGAGGGGTTGCCCGAGATTGTGGCAGACTTTGCTGAACTGCCAGGTGAGGTCAGTCTGCTGGTTAGTAGAGATGGAGAGGAGCTGATCTCCCACCATCCAGATCAGAGGCTGGCAGTGGCTTCTGCCTTCAAGCTGGCAGTGCTGACAGCATTACAGGAGGAGCTTGATGTAGGGCGGCTGGCCTGGTCAGATGTCATGGAGCTGAAAGATGAGGACCGGAGCCTGCCCACTGGACAGCTGCAGGACTGGCCAGCCGGATCAATATTTACAATCCAGTCTCTGGCCGGCAGGATGATAGCCGACAGTGATAATACTGCCACTGATATGCTGATCCGGCTTCTGGGGAGAGAAAAATTAGAGCAAATAGCCCCGCAAAACAGGCCCTTTTTAACTACCAGGGAGTTCTTTGTGCTCAAAAACCCTGATCATGATAGGCTGTACCAGGAGTATACTCAGGCAGAGCAGGAGGACAAATATCTGCTCTTAAGAAGGATGGAGGAGAAGGAGCTTCCTTCCC
>CAZXKH010000070.1:0-8543 GCA_964641385.1 uncultured Clostridia bacterium
TTCTTGCTCCACTGGCACCAATGGGATGACCCAGGGCAATGGCACCTCCCTTAACATTAACCCGCTCGGGATCCCAGTCCAGTTCACGACCGGCCGCCACAGACTGCACGGCAAAGGCCTCATTGGCCTCTATCAGCTCCAGATCATCTATCTCAAGACCATTACGCTCCAGTATCTGACGGGTGGCAGGCACAGGACCAATACCCATAATCCTGGGCTCCACTCCCACTGTACTCCAGTCTTTAATGGAGGCTATAACTGGTAATCCATCCTGCTCTGCTCGCTGGCGAGATACAATGATCAGGGCTGCTGCACCATCATTGATCCCTGAAGCATTACCGGCAGTAACACTTCCCTCCTTTTTAAAGGCAGGAGGAAGTGAAGCCAGGGATTCGCTGGTAACCCCCTGTCTTGGGTGTTCATCCTCTTTAAAGATCAGGGGATCTCGTCGCCGCCGGGGAACCTTAACCGTTACGATCTCATCATCAAAGGCTCCCTCCTTCTGAGCCGCCTCTGTCTTCTGTTGACTCCAGGCAGCAAAGGCATCCTGCTCCTCACGGCTAATATCGTATTCATCAGCTATGTTTTCGGCTGTAATGCCCATATGCACATCAGTAAAGGCACACCAGAGTCCATCCTTAACCATTTCATCCACTACATTTTTATCACCCATGCGCTGTCCCCAGCGTGCCTCAGGCAGCAAATATGGGGCCCTGCTCATGTTTTCCATGCCTCCAGCCACCACAACTTCAGCCCGCTGAAGCATAATGGACTGAGCGGCAAGCTGCAGGGCCTTCATACCCGAGCCACAGACCTTGTTGATAGTCGTAGCCGGTACTCTGTAGGGGATCCCAGCCCTGACCGCCGCCTGACGGGCCGGGTTCTGGCCCAGACCGGCCTGCAATACATTACCCATAATGACCTCATCCACAGCCTCCGGTTTAAGGCCTGCCCGACTTAGGGCCTCTTCAATGACCACACATCCCAGCCTGACTGCAGGTACATCCTTTAAGCTTCCACCAAAACCGCCAACCGCAGTCCTTACTGCACCGACAATAACCGGTTCCTTCATCACTGAATCCCCCCTGATTTATTTCTCCTTCTTTATGGTATGGGAGGAGAACTCCTGCTCGATAATAACCGCCTTTCTCTTAACAAACTCCTTTAGAAAGGCCTCTGGGTCGATACAGCCCTCGGGAGGTAAGGCTCCCTTATCTGTTACCTCACCCCTGGCAATCATTTGAGCTCCAATGGAAGCCGGAATACCTGTGCCCGGAGCAGTATTGCCGCCAATATCATAGGTATAGGTAACCGGCTCACCATTCCTGTAGCCTCTAACTACAGTCTTAACCCCTGAGGTATAATCTCCCAGCTCTCCCTCAGGTGGTCTGTTCTGCCAGAGCTCCAGTGCCAGTTCTCGGGGAGTAATCTCCCTTCCCTCTACATTAAGGGGTTCGGTGCCTGTAAAGCCCCAGTTGGCCTGGGCCCTGATATCATCATTGACCCAGATGGGAAGCATTCCTCCCTTATTAACTACCCGCTTAACTCCCTCAAAATAATGTGGAATGGTCAGTGGTTCGGGGTGTCCTACAAAATGGACCTCACATTCACCAAAGGGTTCGATGAAATCAACCACCTCACATTCTGAGCCAGCAGGAATCTGCTGCAGAGTGCCATCGATAAACTGTGGCACCAGACCGGTATTCATATGCAGTACATGCTCCCAGACAGCCTTACCCTTACAGTCCGAAGCTCCCAGCACCCAGAAGAACTCTATCTCCTCCACACTATCCATCTTGTCTGCCCCGTATTTGGCCAGTAGATTGGCGGTTCCGGGATCTGCACCCATACCATAGAGCAGAGTGATATCTGCCTCTCTGGCTGCCCGATCAAGCTCCGGATCCTGCATTTTTTCCACTGCATCGTAATCATCGGCTATATCTACATAGTCCACTCCGGCATCGATGGCAGCCTGTGCCACCTTAAAACCGGTGGAATAAAAGGGCCCCACACAGTTAATGACAGCATCATAACCCCTGATGGTCTCTACCAGCTGCTGGTGATCGTTAACATCTGTATTCTCAACCCTGACCAGTTCACTGTCTTTCAGCTTGGGATGAAGATCACTTTTCTTGCTGGACCTGCTGGCAATAACTACCTCTTCCATTCCACTGCTCTTTGTCAGGTCGTATGAAGCAGCAGAACCCATCTCACCACTGCCACCAATGACTATAATTCGCATTCCTTTTTCCCCCTCTTAGATTAAAAATCTATTCCATTAAATATTTTTCTTTCTACCTAATATATTCAACCTGAAAAGGAAAAAACCTTCATTACTGAAGACCCAGAATTCTCCGTGCCTCATCCGGGGTTGCCACCTCACGACCAAGCTCTCCAGCAATCCTTGCCATCCTGGCCACCAGCTGAGCGTTATCCTTAGCCAGCTGACCCCGATGATAGAATATATTATCCTCAAATCCAACCCGGACGTGTCCACCCATCAGGATGGCCATCACTCCCAGGGGCAGCTCCCTGCTACCTATTCCCGCCACACTCCAGCTGGCCCCAGGGGGCAGCTTTTCCACCAGATAAAGGAGGTCCTTCTCTCCACCCGGGATCCCTCCCGGCACTCCCATCACCAGATCAAAATGCAGTGGATCATGCAATAAACCCTTGCGATAGAGATAAAGAGCATTGTTAATCATCCCTGATTCAAAGACCTCAATCTCGGCCTTAATCCCCAGTTCCTTCATCCTTTGAGCAAAGGCTTTAATATAGGAGGGGGGATTGAAGAAGACATCACCACCAAAGTTAACGGTCCCCGTAGTCAAAGTTGCCATCTCCGGTTTCAGCTCAAGGGGGGCAATTCTCTCCTCCAGTTTCATACCCACTGCCCCGCCGGTGGAAAACTGAAGGATTAGATCTGATTCCTCCTGCAGAAGCCTCTGAGTCTGATGGAAGAGCCGGGGATCATGTGAGGGGCTACCATCCTCACTGCGCATATGTAGATGCAGGATGGAGGCTCCGGCCTCACCGGCCTTAATTCCCTCTCTGGCAATCTCCTCCGGTGTAATGGGTAAACCCGGATTATCCTCGGGTGATGTTTCGGCACCATTTAATGCCGCGGTGATAATCAGCTTCTCCATGTTAACCATCCTCCTCTACATCTTTTCTTTGAGCCAGAGTCTGAGCAATAAAGGCTGCCACCTGCTGGGGATATGTGCCTGGTCCAAAACCGGCATCAAAGCCAACCTCCATTGCCAGCTGGTGTGAAATTCGCGGACCACCAAGGACAAGGATAAACTCTTCCCGCAGGCCCTCTACCTCCAAAAGCTCCACAAACTCAGTTAGATTCTCCAGATGAACATTTCTTTGAGTAACCACCTGTGAGATCAGAATGGCATCAGCCTTGAAGGCAAGGGCTTCAGCTATTAGTTCTTCATTGGGAACCTGACTGCCCAGGTTTCTGGCCTCAAGCTCTGGATAACGCTCCAGCCCGTATTCACCTGCATAGCCCTTCATATTCATAATGGCATCAAGCCCAGCAGAATGAGCATCAGAACCGGTACAGGCCCCGATAACCCGTACTCTTTTTCCAATCCTCTCAGCAATAAACTGGTTTACCTCTTCAAAACCCATCTCCTTCAGCCCGGGTTCCAGTAACTCAACCTCTTCTGGATCAACACTGTACTTTAAAAAACCGTAGATGATAAAAAAAGTGAACTCACTTCCAATGGCCTCCATATGGGCCACATTTGGTTCACTGAGGCCCATCTTACGGGCCAGTTCACGGGCCACCTCCTTTGATCTTCTCTCTGCTGCCAGGGGTAGAGTAAAGCTGACCTGGACAGCACCATCATTCAGTGAATCACCGTAGGGTTTAACCTCCTTCAAGGCCAATATTATCCTCCTTCCTCTGCAAGAGCTGCTGGAAGGGATTCAGGTAATCAGGATCCTTTTCAAAGACTCCCTCCCGGCCCTTACCTCCCTCAGCTGAGCGGGCAATATCGGCAAAATAGCCCTCAGCCAGTGCCCGGTAGAGACCAATCTCCTCAATTTCCTCTAGCATCTTGATGGCATCTCTCAGCACCTGCTCCGCCCGCTTTTGAATCCTGCCCCCGGCCTTAAACTCGATCTCTTCAGCAAGATGGCGGGCATTATCCATAACATAACGAGCATTCTTCAGACTCAGGGCCCTGTCCTGCAGATGAGGGGTATGGATTCCCTCTGTTAACATCCCCAAAAGCTGGATGCTCTGACCGGTCATCACCGAAACCAGATTAAAGAGTCCATTTACCAGGTAAACATGAAAAATATTGCCTGACATGTACTTGGTAGGTGGCATATATTTTAAGGGTGAATGGGGAAAGATTTCCCGAGCCAGCTGGGCCTGAGCTATCTCCAGCAGCAGACCATCCTCCAGCCCGGGATCTATTTCAAAGGCATGACCCAGCCCCAGCTGTTCCTGGCGAAGGTTGGAGCAGAGGCCCAGCTGCTCATTAATAAACTGTGAGGAGAGCACGGTATGAGCCTTGGCCACCGGATCAGCAGTGGTCAGATAGTTGTCTTCACCGGTGTTGATGATAATTCCCGCCCTGGCATTTATCATCCGGGAAAAGTGCTGATCAATAAAGGTCCGCTTCATGTTGATATCACGGAAGAGAATCCCGTACATGGCATCATTGAGCATCATATCCAGACGCTCCAGGGCACCCATGGCTGCAATCTCAGGCATACAGAGTCCAGAGCAGTAGTTCACCAGCTGGATATAGCGGCCCAGTTCCTCTCCCACTTCATCCAGGGCCTGACGCATGATCCGAAAGTTCTCCTGGGTGGCATAGGTCCCCCCATAACCCTCAGTGGTGGCTCCATAGG
Source organism: uncultured Clostridia bacterium (assembly GCA_964641385.1). GTDB lineage: Bacteria > Bacillota > Halanaerobiia > CAZXKH01 > CAZXKH01 > CAZXKH01. The sequence goes on from CAZXKH010000070.1 coordinate 4,876, forward strand.
GAACATAATCCAGCAGGCTCTGAGCTGTACTGCGAATAACGGCCACAATATCAGCACCATCTCTGGCAGCAGCCTTAGCCTGCCTGGCATCTTCAAAGATATTCCCGGTAGCCACAATTACATAGAGCAATGGTTCAGGGCCCGGGGGATAGTCCTCCATCAACTGGCATCTATTCCTTCGCTCTTCATCGATCCCCTCCAGTGCCTGACTGGCCCCTTCCAGCATCAGTTCCCTGATCCTTCCCTCATCTACCGGAGGCAGATCTCTTAGCTGCAGCTCTTCCTGCTCCAGAGCGGTAATCAAGTCCTCCAGCTCAAGGCCATAAACCAGCATTGCCCTCCCCATCCAGTGGGCAATACCCTTCTGAATGCCTCCCCTCTCCTTGACCCTGTTAACAATTACATTGGGCCAGGGAACCTGTTCCCTGTTTACACCGTTTACTCCCAAGAGCCTTAAAACAGTGCGCTCCACTGAAAGAGTGGAGCAGGGCTTAATGGTGGCAAGGACACTACGGGCAATACCCGCTGCGGCCTCTCTGGCCTCATTAATCAGTCTCTGATCCAGCTTCAGTTTGCTCAACAGAAACCATCCCCTCTAAGTAAAGAGTCTTTCAAAGATCTCCCTTATCCTTTCATTCTCACGCAATACCGCCAGGGCTATCTCATCATGTCCTCGGGCATAACCATTACCAATGATCATTTCTACATCCCTGCCAATACCCTCTGCTCCCAGAGCAGCCCTGGTAAAACTGGTAGCCATGCTGAAAAAGTAGATCTTGCCCTGATCCCTGGTGCTCATAATACTGGCCATCTCAGTCTCAGGAATATTGACACAGTTAATGGTAAGATCAACCAGATGGTTATCGGTGGCCTCTCTCACCATCTGGTAGACCTCAAGGGCCCTGGTGGCATCACCCTGCAGAAGGGTATCTGCCAGGCCTGTCTCCTCAATACGACGGCAGCTGGCATCACTACGCCCCATACCAATTACCTGGCCCTCTTCACCTACCGCCTTACGGGCTTCATGCAGACAGAGGAGTCCGGATTTGCCACCGGCACCGATGATCAATACCCGCTGCCCCTTATTGACCAGCCGTCTGGCCTGGGCCGGAGCCCCGGCCACATCCAGGACAGCCAGGGAGAGAACAGGAGGCAGATCCTCGGGAAGCCGGGTGAAGATGGAGCTCTCAAAGAGTACTGCCTGGCCCCTGATCCGGACCTGGTCCTTTTCCAGGTAAACCTCCTCCACCTCCTGGAGCCTTAGGGGGGTCAGGGAGAGTGATACCAGGCTGGCGATCCTGTCTCCCACCTCCACCTCAATGCCCTGCCAGGAGCTTCCCTTCTCAGCCACAGTTCCAATTAACATTCCCCCAGAACCGGTAACCGGGTTCTGCAGTTTGCCTCTCTCTTCAACGATGGAGGTGATTCTTCTGGCAATCTCTTCCTGATCGTCGCCCACCTCCTGGCGAATCTGAGTAAAACTGGCGGCATCAACATTAAGGGTGGAGACCTCCACCAGCAGCTCATTATCGTAAAGATCAGAACTGTTATCAAGGCGTTGTGCCGGCTGAGGCAAAACCCCTTCTGGCTCAAGCACCCGATGAACTCCATATCTTGATCCCCTTTTCATCATACCATCTCCCTGAGATTGTTTTGGTGCTTCCAGCTGGATAGATCGGCCTTTAGATCAAAGAGGGGAAGATCCCCAATCACACGTAAAAAGGCCTGGTAAAATATATCAGCCCGGTAGGAGGGGCCAGAGGGTGAATAGGGGTTAATGGTCAGAGCCAGGATCCTGATCCTATCCAGGACCCTGAGCTTCCCTCCCCGGGAGATAAAGCTATTAATCTGTTTTGGAGAAACAAATAGATGAGTGGCATCCGGTACCACCAGAAAAAAATTGGTTTCATCATCCATGGACTCTATAATGGTGGTCAGTCTCTTCTCAGTCAGTGCCCCCGGCAGAAAAATGGCCTTTAAATCAGAACCAATGGCCGGCATTATTTGTTTCAGCCCCCGGGAGAAATAAAAATCTCGATAATTTTCCCATTCTCCGGTTTTAAAGAGAAAATGTATTCCTTCTACATTTTTTTGAGCCTTCATCTCTTCTGCCAGCAGCTCATCCTCCAGTTCAGGAAGAGAGAAGAGATCAAGAGCATCCCTGGTCTTCTGAAGGATGGTGGAAAGTGAATGCCCCACAGCTGCCCCGGTGCAGAGAATGGTGGCCTCACTGAGAGAAGGAGTAGCCGAACGTCGACGATTAAGGGCCCCATCGATAAGAATCAAATCACACTCATCCTCCATCAGCTCCATTAGCTGGCTGAGCTGAACGCCAGTTCTGGTTCCGGCCAGTATCACCTGGCCCTCTGTAAGAGCCCGATAGAGAACCACCGGACCAAAGGGAGTTAATATATCGGTGGTATGAAGTGGCATCAGGGCAGCATCTGTCTCCGACTCCAGCTCCTCAGCTGTGGCCACCAGTGAGCCCCGGGGAACATTGATCCGCGGCTTCTCCTTGCTGGTAACCAGATCACGATCCTCACCATCACGCCCCAGAGAAAGAAAACCCAATCGATACCCTTCCACAGCTAACTCTTCACTGAGAGTTACCAGAGTGGTGGTTTTACCTGTATTTTTAGCCATCCCAATAATTGATAAGCGACGGCATCCGCTCTCTAAGACCAGTTCCTTTAGAGACATAACTACCCCTCCCTTCACTTATATTTTATAGCAGCTTTCGTGCCAGCTTGAATGATAAAAAAAAGACACTCCGTAGAGTGTCAATTCTGACCATTTTGTGCAGTTGGGTTTTTCTATTACCTACTAAGAATCAGGGTTACAGCAAAATATATGGCACCATTTAACCACTTAGATGGGCCAGGCCAACCATTACTCGAAAGGCACTGTAGAGCTCCAGGTAATCATCAGTAACAAAGGAGACTTCCCGGGGACCGATGCGCCCGCTACCAGGGGTAAGAGCCGCCATATCGGCCATACCTGAACAGGGAAAGAGAAGCTCCATTCTTTGTTCTCCGGCTGGAGCCAGAGGCTGAAAGGAATCAAGCCTCTCAATGGCTCTCAGGGCCGAGTCCCGAACCAGCTCTCGGGCCTTCTCAGGATGAAGTGAAGAGGCAGAAAAGCGTCCTCTGCCCTCCTTGACAGCTGCAGTTTCCACTGCACCCAGCAGATCCTGAACCTCATCCATCAGTCCAAGATCACCGGTTACCAGGACTACAGGCAAGGCATAGTATCCTGCCAGAAAAGAGTTTAAACCAAGCTCACCCTGCTCAGAACCATTAATTTTCAGCCGATAAACTGCCTGGCCTGAGTAAGTATGAGCCAAAACAGAAGCCTGGGTACCGGCCCGGCTGTGGTAACCGATGAAGAAGACTGCCGAAAAATTTGCAGCTACCCCCTCCATCATCCCCAGTGGCCGAGAAGAACCACTTATTAACCTGGCCCTTGAGTTTAATTTCTCTGGTATCAGGTTACACATATTTCCATGGCTGTCAGCCACCAGGATCTCCTCTACCCCGGCCTGAAGGGCTCCCTCGATGGCAGCATTGACCTCTCCTGTCATCAGCTCCCTGGCTCGACGATACTCATTGCCTTTAGGTGAAAGGTATTCCTTAGAGACAACACCCGCCACTCCTTCTAGATCAGCAGAA
>CAZXKH010000071.1:0-8375 GCA_964641385.1 uncultured Clostridia bacterium
TCCCGGCTTGAGCTCTTCTCCCATCTGGCCAATATTGGTGATTCCCGCTCCCTGGCCATCCATCCGGCCAGCACCACCCATCAGCAGCTGAGCAGTAAAGAGAGGGAAAAGAGTGGAGTGGGAGATGACCTGATCAGGCTTTCTGTTGGTCTGGAGCAGATAGATGATTTAAAGCAAGATTTGGAAAGGGCTTTAACATAGAGTATTGAGCAGGATAGAAGGAGAGATTATAAACCATGCCCATTAAGATCCCGGATAACCTTCCCGCCTCTGAAATACTGGTCAAAGAGAACATCTTTGTCATGAAGGAAAGAAGAGCCCTGAGTCAGGATATCAGGGCCCTGAAGATACTTATCCTCAATTTAATGCCCAACAAGATAGTCACCGAAACTCAGATTCTTCGCCTGCTGGGCAACTCACCCCTGCAGGTTGATATTACCCTTCTGCACCCGGAAACTCACAGATCTAAAAATACGGATCCCGAATACCTGAGCCGTTTTTATTATACCTTTGATCAGATCAGGAAAGATAGATACGATGGGCTGATCATCACCGGGGCCCCGGTGGAACACCTGCCCTTTGAAGAAGTCGATTACTGGCCCGAGCTGCAGGAGATTATGGACTGGTCGCTGGAGAATGTCTTCTCCAGCTTCCATATTTGCTGGGGAGCTCAGGCAGCCCTCTACCACCACTATGGTATCCCCAAGCATCAGCTAAAAGAAAAACTCTTCGGCATCTATCCCCATTACAAAACAGGCTGTGACTCCAAGCTGCTCTGGGGCTTTGATGACCGCTTCTATGTACCGCATTCCCGCCATACAGAGGTAAGAGCAGAGGATGTAGAAGCAATTGAGGAATTAAATATCCTCTCCAGATCACCGGCGGCAGGTGTCTACATCATTAAAAGCCATAATGAACGTCAGCTCTTTATTACCGGTCATTCTGAATATGATCCCCTGACCCTGAAGGAGGAGTACCTCCGGGATCAAAAAAGGGGCCTTGAAATACAACCCCCTGACAACTACTTTCCTGATGATGATCCCCGACAACAACCACAGGTCAGCTGGAGGGGGCATGCCCACCTTCTCTTCTCCAACTGGCTCAATTACTGTGTCTACCAGCGCACACCCTACAACCTGGAGGAGCTGGAGAACTGTTTCCACAGAGATCATTCCCTGCCCCAGCCATCCAGGAGCCTGAGCAGCGGATAACGCTCAATTAAGGCTGAGAGGCTACTAGCTTCAGCATAGATCTGGATCAGGGCCAGCGCCAGCAGGGTCACAATTTGCTGCCAGAAGGAGAGGGCCTGGATAAAAGCCAGGCCCAGCAGAGCACCCAGCAGGTTGGAGCCTGTATCACCAAGCATGGCCTCTCCCCTGAGGTCATACTCAAAGTACAAAAGCAGCGGGATCAGGCTTGCCAGCAGAAAAAGGGGCACCCCCACTGTAATTAGCAGTAAAAAAAGGGCCAAAAAAAAGACCTTTAAAGCCCTTCCAGGCCTAAGATCAAGCAGGTTAATAAAGTTGGTGGACATGAGCAAAAGTGGCCAGCTGAGCAGAAAAAAAAGCCCGCTTTCCAGGGCAGGGAAAATAGCGGCCAGAGAAATAATAATCAGCTTCAGGCTGCCGGTGGTCAACCGCCCCTGTTCAAGAAGAAGACTCAGATGTCCTCTGAGTCCTCCATGCTCTCCCTCGCCATAGAGGTCATCAAGTAGCCCGGTTCCAGCAGCAGCCATCAGAAAGAGCAACCAGGGCCAGTTTAAGGGAAAAAGAAAATAAAGAAAGGGAATTAGGACCAGGAAAAAATAAAGCCCAAAGGCAGTTAGAACCTGCTCTCCCCGATAGTTTTCCCGCCACAGCTTTAATCTTTTCAGCAGCCCGGCTGTCAGGGGCAGTACCAACAGGCTGTAAAGGGTTAAAAACAGGTAGTAGTGGGGAGACATCGGACTACCCCCCTGCCCTAAATTTTATTACCAAAACCCTGAGAATATCCAGCAGCTGTCTTCCACGGTGCATAAAACCTTGCCAGTCATTACCCGTCTCACGGTGTCTTAACCCCAGCTCCAGCTCCCGGAAGCTTACATCCCTCTTTAACAGATCAAGGGTCAGACCCAGCTCCAGACCAAAGCCAGAAGCAAAGGGCAAAAGATCCCGAATCAGCTCCTGCCTGAAGGCTCGCTGCCCGGAGAGAACCCCCCTTACCCTCCTGCCTCCCAGCAACAGGACACCAAGCTGAGCAACAAAACGAACCACTCCCAGTCCTCCCCTTTTTTTAGGAGGTGGAAAGAGCCCAATGGTGGCCTCAGCTTCATCCTCAAGCACCGGTTCTGCCAGCCGCAGGGCCTGCAGACCCGTAGCACCCAGGTCGGCATCAAGAAAGAGAATAACCTCTCCCTCTGTCCTCTCAAGGCCTGCCTCCAGAGCCTCCCCTTTACCCCTGTTGCCGGGTAGAGAGAGCAGTCTAACCCCTCTCTCCATGGCCACCACAGCCGTTTGATCCTCAGAACCATCATCGATGACCAGGATCTGAGAGGGGGAAAGGGCCTCCAGCAGCCCATCAAGGGTGGCCCCCAGCCTCTCCTCTTCGTTGTAGGCTGGAATCAAGACCGAGACCCCTTTAAGTCCCAAGAGTTTCACCACCCGGGGAAGAAAAAAGATTGAGCAGAACCTCTACCACCCCTGGCAGATAGAGATCCTCCTCATCCAATCGTAAACCTTTATCTGGTTGTTGCTCACCATTGAGCAGAAGCAGATGGTGGTAATCCCCCTCCACTAATTCTTTACTCTCGGTGAATTCATCAACCCGGGCCGCTGCCAGAGAAAGAAGTGGCAATAAATGGGTCTCCTCCAGGTCAGCTCCGGAGCTGTTAACAAGGGCTATTCTTCTCTCCTTTAGGCCCTGATCGGAGAGGATCCTAAAGAGGCCGGCCATCCTTTCCTCGCTCTCCACCAGCTCCTCTTTTAGGCCATCTATCCGCTCCCTCAGATCCCTGTTCTCCTCCCGCAGGTATTGAAAATCTCCCTCCATCCTCTGAATTAATCGCTTCTGCTCATCCAGCAGGCCATCCCTGACAAACATGGTACTGCCCACCAGGATACCCACTCCCAGGGCAAAAAAAATTGCAATCAGAGTCAGGAGGTGATAACGGAAATTAAGAATCTGGACCCCATTCCTTTCAGATGCCAAGTAATAGCCTGATATTTAAGATCATAAGCCGCAGCAGCTGGTTAAGCAGGGGAGAGAGTAAAATTAGGACCCCCACCGGCATCAAAGCTGAGAGCAGAAAGAGAAGTATCTCCCCGGGATCGGCCTTGCTGCGGTAGAGCTTGTTTACCCCCCTGGCATCCACCAGCACAGAACCCGTCTTCAGTCTAACCAGAAAGGTACTGCCCATTCCCGGTCTGCCCTTCTCCAGAAAATCAATAAAGCTGGAATGACCTCCCACCACCGTGATCAGCTCTGCCCCCCGCTCATAGGCTAAAAGCAGTGCAATATCTTCACTGGTTCCCGGTGCCGGAAAGATGGTGGCCTCCAGCTCCAGCTCCCTAATCCGCTTTCTCCCCGGTGCCCTGCCATCAGGATAGGCATGGACCATCAGCTCTGCTCCGCTGAGCAGAGCCCCATCACTGACACTATCCATATCACCGATAATAATATCGGGCTTAAGCCCCAGCTTAAGGCAGCCGTCAGCACCACCATCAACACCTATGATTACCGGCCTGATCTCCCGGATATAGGCTTCAATGGCCTGTAAATCCTCCAGATAATCAGTGCCCCGAACCACGACCAGGGCCTGACGGCCTTCAATCTGAACCTCTGGCTCGGGAACCCTAAGCCCCAGTAACAGAGACTTCTCCTGCCGGGCATAGGAAAGGGTATTCTCCACAAAGTCATCCAGCTCATCAGCCAGGTTCTGCCTGACCACAGCCATCCTCTCCTCAAGCAGTTCCCTGGTCAGTTCCTGACCCCTGCCCACGGGCCTCCCCCGGCAATAGATCAGGCCCCCATCCCTGATTTCAATTCGTTCTCCATCCTTGATAATCTGCAAAAGATGGGAGTCGGCCTCATCTATCAGGGGGATTCCCTCCTCCAGCAGCACACCTGGTCCCAGGTTGGGGTACTTACCACTAATGGAGGATTCAGTATTAATTACAGCTCTGACCCCGGCCCTGACCAGGGATTTGGCTGCCACCTGATCCAGGTCCCGGTGGCTGATCAGGGCCAGTTCACGAGAAGAAATCCTCTTCGCCAGTTCCTTAGTCTTCTTATCACTGCGGACCACACCGGCGATCTTCAACTGCCCTTCTCCCCCTCATATATATTATGTGGAGAAGGGAGTTCTTTCATACCCTGAGAATTATTCTAGCCAACCCTCATCTCCAGTCGCAGCCGATCGGCTATTTTGGCAATAAACTGAGAATTGGTGGGCTTTTTATTCTCATCAAGGGAGTGTCCAAAGATCTTATTGATGGCTGCATGGTTACCACGCTTCCAGGAGACCTCGATGGCATGCCTGATGGCCCTCTCTACCCTGCTGTCAGTTGTATCGAATTCCCTGGCCACCAGTGGATAGAGCTCCTTGGTTATGGCGCCCAGGAGATCTATGTTCTCCACTACCTCCTGAATGGCAAAACGGAGATAGAGATAACCCTTAATATGGGCCGGAACCCCAATCCGATGCATTACTTCAGTTATCTTGACTTCCAGATCATCCTCCACCGAGGCAAAACCCTGCTGGGTCAGGTTTAGGCTCTGTGGCTGTCGGGAAGAGGAACCATTTTCAGAGGCCACCAGATATATTCTATCTCTCAGTTTATCCAGATCGAAGGGTTTAAGAATATAATAACTTGCTCCCAGCTCAGCTGCCTTCTGAGTGATGTCCTCATGTCCAAAGGCCGTTAAAACAATTATCTTAAAGCCATTTACAATCCCGCGCTGGTTTAAGGCCTCAAGCACACCAATCCCGTCAAGATGAGGCATAATAATATCTAAAAGCAGTAAATCAAAGTCCTCTGTCTCCACCATCTCCAGGCCCTGTTCCCCATTGTGTGCCACACCCACTACCTCTATTCCCTGCTGTTCCTGCAGGTATTCCTTCAGTAAACCACAGAACTCCTTGTTATCATCGACAAGAAGAACCCTTACTTCTTTCTGAACTTCCTCCACACTAAGAACCCCCTGTAATTTAATTATTATTTCTATATATAATTATAATTTCCACACCTATTTCCATAATCCTCCTTAAAAATTTGTATGCTTTACCGTCAAATTACTGTCAATACCTTGAAAAATCAGTAAAAAAGGGAGTTAAAAAAAATTTATTCTTTGATAAATTTAAACTTAAATAATATTTTTTTCTATTAAAGGATCATATGGTAGCACCGGGTACTCCCCTTCGAGGTCAGTCTCCAGCTCCTCCAGCAGACCACTCTCCATCATCATCCATTCGGCCAGAACACCATAACCCCTGGTGGGATCCTGGATAAAGACATGGGTCACTGCCCCCACCAGTGCCCCCTCCTGAACAATGGGGCTGCCACTCATGCCCTGGACGATACCGCCAGTTTTTTCCAGCAACCCCTGATCAACAATCCTGATCACCAGACCCTTGGAGGAGGGAGACCCCTGGCGTCGAACTCTCTCGATCTCAACCTTAAACTCCTGCACCTCTCCCCCCTCAATCACTGTATAAATCTGGGCCGGACCGGGCTTGACCTGAATACCGGTAGCCACCGAAAGGGGTTGATGAAAGTAGCTTATCTGGGGCAGCTCCTCCAGGGAACCGAAGATCCCATAGCTGGTATTTTTCTCTATATTTCCCAGGACTTCTCCCTCTTCCAGGAAGACACCCATCTTTTCACCGGGCATCCCATCCTGACCGGTATTGATACCGGTAATATCAGCCTCAACGATCACACCACCGCTCAGGTCCACTGCCTGCCTGGTATAAAGATCGGTTACCATATGCCCCAGGGCACCATAGCATTCTGTCTCTGGATGATAGAAGGTTAGGGTTCCCACCCCCTGAGCCCCATCATCGATTCTGATACCCAGCATATATCTACCACTATCATAGTCCTGAAGGGGTTCTACCTCCAGCAGTTCTCTCTTTCCTTCACTTCGCTTCAGCAAAAGCTCTGCCCTGCTGCCTGCTTCTCCAATCTCCCTCAGCAGCTGCCCCACCTGGTACTGGCTGGTGATCTGCTCTCCATTGATCTCCAGAATGGTATCACCAATCTCAATTCCAGCCTCACGGGCGGGATAAACAGGCCTTCTACTCTTATCCAGCACCAGGTGGTGGTCCCTGACTATTACTCCCTCCTGTTGAAGAAGCACACCTATCGACTGTCCTCCGGGTACAACGCTGATGGGGGGCAAAACCCTGACCACCAGATTGCGCAGGGGTATCACCCCGAAGAGAAGGAACCTTACATTTAATTCCCCGGGGCTATCAGCCTTAATGGTCATGGGCTCTCCGGCCTCTAAAGGGATCAGCTCTTCACTGACCTCCTGACCGTTAATTAGTAAGCCCTCTCCCCCTTCCCGCTGCAGATAAATATGAAAGGGAAAGAGAATCTCAAGGTTTTCCTCCTGTCCCTTGATTAATTGAAAGTCAGCCGGAAAGCCAATCCAGGCCATAATATAGGTAAGCATAATTAATATTAGGACAAAAATGAACAGCAGGGGAAAGCTCTTCCTCAATAACCTGACCTCCCAGCGTAAAATAAAAAAATATCCTCCGTTAAGGAAGATATCCCTTTCAGCTGTTCATTATACTGAAAATATTTGCTTTACTATTTTTGGACTGGAGAAGTCACCACTGCCCAGAGAAAGGGAGCCCCTGACACAGATAATGGAAGGGGAATGGTTTTTAATTGCTGCCGGGAAAGGGGAAGCTCACTCTTTTCTGCTGCTCAGTTCATCCTTTTTTTTCATGGCAGTTCTCCAGCATGCCTAAGGCCAGTAGAACTCTCACCTTTATCCCCCAGCATTCTGGCTATCTCAGGCACCCGTTCCTCAGGATCAAGCAGCCTGATAGCAGTCTTTGTTCGGCCCTCACTAACCCCCTTATCAATGAAGAAATGTCGATCAGCCATCAGAGCAATCTGGGGGAGATGGGTAAGGCATATAACCTGATAATTTTTTGCCAGTGAGGCCAGCTTCTCAGCCATGGCATGTGCAGTCTGACCCCCCACACCACTATCGATCTCATCAAAGACCAGGGTAGAGATATCACCCAGATGGGCAAAGCCTGTCTTCAGGGCCAGCATTACCCGAGAGAGCTCACCACCGGAGGCAATTCGTGACAGAGGCTTAAGCTCCTCACCGGGGTTGGGAGCCAACAAAAACTCTACCCGATCAAGGCCAGAGGCAGTATAATCACTCTGCTGCTTAAAGGAGACCTTAAAGCTGACATCCTTCATCTCCAGTTCTGAGAGCAGGGAAAGGATCATGTCTTCTAACCTCCGGGCCGCATCCCGTCGTAATTCTGAGAGTTCCCTGGCCCTTGCCATGTATTTTGTCTCAATCTCCTTAAGCTTTTGCTGGTAGTCTTCACGCCGCTCTTCACTCTGCATCAAATCCTGAAGTTTTTCTTTGATCCCATCCCGGTAAGACAGAATCTCCTCCACACTTGAACCGTACTTGCGTTTCAGCTCTCCCAGCTCCAGCAGCCGCTCTTCAACCCGGTCCAGCTCACCTGGATCCAGATCAAGGGTTTCTCGATAATCCCGCAACAAATAGGCAGCCTCTCGCAGCTGATAAAAGGAGGATTCAACCAGTGAAAATGGCTCCTCAAGAGCCGGATCCAGCTCAACCAGCTCCTCCAGTTCCTCGGTAACCGAAGCCAGGTCATCCAGCAGGGATCTGCCTCCTCCCTCCCCCTCCAGCAGCTGGAAGGAATGGGCCGCACCCTCCATCAATCTCCGGGCACTGGAGAGCCTTTTTTTCTCCTGGAGCAGATGTTCATCTTCACCCTTCTCCAGGCCCTGTTCCTCAATCTCCTGCAGCTGAAAACGATAGAGATCAATCCGGCGCAGCCGTTCCTGCTCATTCTCCTCCAGCTCTTCAAGCCGCCGGCCAATCCTCTTTAACCGGTGATAGAGTTCGCCAACTTCTTCCTCCACCCTGGCCAGCCGAGCACCACCGTAACCGTCCAGAAACATTAGGTGGCTTTCGGGGCGGAGCAGGCTCTGATGCTCATGCTGACCGTGGATTTCAATCAGGCCTGAAACTGCCTTCCGCAGTACAGAGAGGGTGGTTCTAGAACCATTGATGTAGTTTTTGTTTCTGCCCCCCAGGCTGAGAATACGACGTAAAAGCAACTCCTCCCCGGCCGAATAACCCATCTCCTCTAAAGCCTGGCGCAGGGAGGG
>CAZXKH010000072.1:0-8352 GCA_964641385.1 uncultured Clostridia bacterium
AGAGGATGTTGTTAATGCCACCAGAATTTCTGATCTTCTGCCCAACATAGATTTCGTCATGTCTCTGGCCCTGGCGGGAGATGTTCCCAAAAAAACCTCAGATGTGCATCAGTTTGAAGCCATGGTCTTAAATACTGAAAAGCCCATTCTCTATACTGCCCATGACCGAGAGGGACTTAAGAGAATCTTTGACATTTCGGAGATAGTGGCCGGTGGTTCACAGGAGCTGGCACAGGATCCTTTCCTGGTGCTCTATGCCGAACCTTCCTCTCCTTTGAGCCATAGCCGGGAGGCCCTGGAGAAGCTGCTGCTCTGTGCAGAAAAGGGTTTGCCCGTTATTTATGCTCCGGCAGTAATGAGCGGGGCCACCGGTCCAGTTACCCAGGCCGGTGGGGTGGTAGTGGCCAATGCAGAGATCCTGTCAGGTCTGGTTATCCACCAGTTGAAATCGGCAGGGGCACCCTTTATCGCGGGAGGGGGAGTGCCCCCCATGGATATGCAGACCTCCATCTGCTCCTATGGTGACCCCAGAAGGGACCTGGGCTGTATCTCTCTGGTCAGGCTGGCTCAGTACTACCGGCTACCCGTCTTTACCACTGCCGGCTGTTCAGATGCTCACAGCTTCGATCAGCAGGCAGGAATGGAGGCTGGATTCAATATCCTGCTGGCCGGTCTGGCAGGAGGCAACCTTATTCATGATCTGGGCTATCTGGGAGTAGGGATGACCTCTTCTCTGGAGATGCTGGTTCTCTGCAACGAAACAGTGGGAGTTGTTAAGCGCTTCCTCAGAGGCTACGAGATTAACTCCGAAACTCTGGCCCTTGATGTTATTGAGAGGGTGGGTCCGGCAGGAAACTTCTTTTCAGATGAGCATACCTTCAAGCACTTTAAAGGGGAGCTGACCCCTGTCCAGCATTTAAACCGGCAGAACTATGATGGCTGGCAGGCAGCCGGGGGATTGTCCTTTGGGGAAGGGGCCAATCAGTGGATCAGGGAACGCCTGGCCAAGAGCGAGGACCCCTCTCTTCCAGATGCGAAAATGCAGGCTATCAGGCAGTTAGTAAAGAAATGGGATCAGGACAGATAAACTTATAGTTTTTTCGGTTGATTGTTAGAGAGAAGGGGGAGAGATGGATGAGGGTAATAATCGACGGTTTTAACCTTAATCTGGAAAAGACGATGGCCGTGGTAGAGGCAGGTGGTGAAGGCAGGGTGAAGGTAGAGCTGTCACCGGCTGCTGTGGATAGAGTTAAAGAGGTTCGCAGCTTTATCGATAATAACTGGATGACCGAGGATGCACCACCTATTTACGGATTTAATACCGGTGTTGGTCCCTTAAAGAATGAACATATTAGTCCCGGAGAAAACCTAACCTTTCAGAAAAACCTGATTGAATCACATGCTGCCTGCATCGGTGATCCGGCCCCTGAAACTGTTGTCAGGGCCACCATGCTGATGAGGGCCAATGCTCTGGCCAGAGGGGTTTCCGGTATCAGGCTTCCGGTAATTGAAAGGCTGGTGGAGATGTTAAATCTGGGTCTGCATCCAGTTATCCCTGAGCAGGGTTCTGTTGGCGCCAGCGGTGATCTGGGTCCCCTGGCCCATCTGGTGATGGCCCTTGTTGGTCATGACCAGGGAGAGGCCTTCTATCAGGGAAGGCGTCTCAAGGCCCAGCAGGCCTATAGAGAGGCAGGTCTTAAACCGGTTACCTTTCAGCTAAAGGCCAAGGATGTGCTGGCCATGATTAATGGCTGCAGCTTCTCCCTCGGTTATGCTGTTCTGGCCCTGCACCGGGCATGGAGATTGTTGAAGAATGCTAACCTGGCTTGTACCATGAGTATGGAGGCCATGAGGGGTGAGCTGGCCGCCTTCGATGATAGAATCCATGAGGCCCGCAACCAGCCGGGACAGATCAGGATGGCCCGTGAGATCAGAAATCTACTGGAGGACAGTCAGTGGACGACAGAAGAGGCCCGCCGGGTTAAGTTTCCTTATCAGGGCAGGGAGAGTGCAGAAAAACCCAGGATCCAGGATGCCTATACCCTGCGCTGTGTACCCCAGGTCCACGGAGCAGTCTATGATCTTCTAAAGCAGGTTGAGCGGACCCTTGAAGCAGAGATGAATGCTGCCACCGATAACCCCCTGATCTTCAAAGATGAGATAGGTGAGGGTTACCAGGCCTTAAGTGGTGGTAATTTCCATGGTCAATACCTCTCCTTTGCTACTGATCAGCTGGCCATGGCTGTCCATGAGCTGGGCAGTATATCTGAACGTCGCAGTGCCAGGCTGCTTGACCCCAATCTAAGCTATGGCCTGCCCCGCAATCTGGTTGGGGGAAGGGTTGGTATTAACAGCGGTTTTCCTGTCTGCCAGTGTTCGGCCTCAGCCCTGGTAATGGAGAACAGGACTCTCTGTACACCTGCCAGTATCGATTCTATACCCACCAAATCGGGCCAGGAGGACCATGTGAGTATGGCCACCTGGTCGGCCCGCAAGGCATTAACTGTGGTTGATAATACCTTTAAAATACTGGGGATTGAGCTTCTCTGTTCAGCCCAGGCCATCTCTCTGGCCCGGGAGTATCTGGAGGGCTTAAAGCCCGGTTCTGTTACCACCAGGGCTTATTCTTTTATCAGAAAGAGAGTTCCTGCCACTGAAGAGGACAGGTTTCTTAATCAGCAGATGGAAGAGGTAATTGAAATGACAAGGGATAACAGCCTCTATCTGGCTGCGGTGGAGGAATAGTATCCCTTCTTTCGATAGGTAAAATATTAATGATACAGGGTGGTAAGTATGGGTCAATCCTTCCAAAGCTGTATGCATCTATTTCAGATCCCGGGGTTTATGGAGGAAGATCTGGATTATTTTTTCACCTCCAGGGATTTTCGGTTAATCAGGACCTTAGGTGAAGAGAGTTTATCTCTTTCTGCCCTTTCTGACAGGTTAACGATGACCAAAGATGAGGCACAGAGGATGCTGGAGAAGGCTTACCAACAGCATCTGCTGGAAAGGGAAGAGAGGGATGAGGAGGTCCTTTTCTCTCTCTCTGATTTCTATACTAAACTGGATTATCACTGCAAGTTTGATGATCAGTATGACCGGATCCCGGCAAAGATTAGGGAGCAGCTGGATATATGGTGTTATGAGGAATACAAAGAGAGAACAAAGGACTACATTGAAGGGGTTGTGAGGGGAGAAGAAGTTGAGGAGGAGCCAGAGACCTACCTGCTTCTCTCTCAGCTTAATTCCTTTCTGCAGGAGGCAGAGAGGATAAGGGTGGTACCATGTAACTGCAGAAGCCTTAAGGGGGCCTGTGATCATCCGGTGGAGACCTGTCTCCTCTTCGATGATGCCATCGATGATCGCACAGGTGGTCGGGAGATTACAAAAATGGAGGCCGAGAAGCTGGTACGAGACCTTGATGCCAGAGGTCTAATGCATCAGGTTAACTCTGACTGGCCCGATAATGGTCCTCACTGGATGTGTAACTGCTGCAGCTGTTGCTGTTATCCTAAGAGACTCTCTGATGATCTTGGCACAGAGGGGTTGTGGCCAAAAAGGAGTAACCTTGCCAGCTACCATGCCTCTCGATGTGTTCACTGCGGTCTCTGCCTTCAGCGCTGTCCCAGTGGTGCCCTTGATACTGATCAGAAAATGATTACTCTTCAGGGCAGGGAGAAAGAAAGGGTTGAATATCATCCTGAACTCTGTCTGGGCTGTGGACTGTGTGTAAACACCTGCCCGGAGGAGGCAATCACCATGGAAGAGACTATCCTGGGTAGGGCTAATAATTAGTGGGTAATGGCATGACAGAGGAAGGAAGTAGAACTAACTGGCAGGGAGTATATCAATCTAACCAACAGCAAAGGAGCTGATACTGGATGTCTTTACTGCCCTTAAGTGATCAGGAACTTAAAACCATTGATGAGGCTTCAATGAAAATTTTGGCGGAGACAGGAGTTCAGTTCAACTATCCTCCGGCCTTAAAAACCCTGCAGAAAAAGGGGGCTAAGGTTGAGGAGGATCTGGTCTTTTTTCCTCCGGAGATGGTGAAGGAGTATCTCAGGGAGGTTCCCTCTTCCTTTCTGCTTCAGGCCATAAACCCCGAGCGTGATGTGGAGCTTGGTGCTGGAGTGCCGGTCACCGGCCCTCCCTCAGGTGCCCTCAATATTGCTCAAAAGCAGGGAGAACCTCGTCCGGCAAGGGGTGAGGATTATCTACGCCTGGCAAAACTGGTGCAGACTTCACCTGTCATCGATCTCAATGGTACTGGAATAGTTATTCCCGCAGAAATGGATGAGAGGGAGTATAATTTTTTCGCCTTTTATAATCTGCTCGGGATCAGTGATAAACCATTTATGACTGCCTGCCGGGGAACTGAGAATGTGCGGCACAGCTTAACAATGATGGAAATAGTATCCCGGCGGGCAAACCTCCTGGGGATTGCCAATGTTAATACCCCCCTGATCTACGATCAGTCGGCTCTTGAGGGAATAATTGAGTTCTGTCGTGCAGGGCAGCCCCTGCTAATTGCCTCCTGTGGGATGGCCGGTTCCACCTCTCCCATCTCTCTTCAGGGAACTGTGGCTTTAACCAATGCCGAGATACTGGCGGGCCTTGTTTATGCTCAGGCATTGAACCCCGGCCAACCGGTTATCTATGGAAATACCTCTACTGTTACCAATATGAAGGATATGAACCTTTCCCTGGGGGCTCCTGAGACGGCTCTAATCAATGCTGCCTCCGGTCAGCTGGCAGATTATTATGGTCTGCCCTTCCGTTCGGGTGGTGGGTTATCAGATGCTGGCTCCCTGGATATCAAAGCCGGGTATGAGGCCATGATGAACCTGATGGTTTCCTATCTTACCGGGTTTGATCTGATTATGCATGACGGTGGTATTCTGGATTCCTTTATGACCGTCTCCTATGAAAAGCTGATGGTTGATGAAGAGATAATCTCGATCATTAAAAAATACCTGAAGGGAATGGACCGGGATGGTCTAAAACCTTCAATGAATGAGATCATGGAACGCTGTCCCGGTGGCCATTTCCTGGACAGCGACACAACACTGCAGGGGTTTAAGACTGAATTCAAAAGCCCCCTCTTTAGCGGCGACAATCTTTTCCAGCAGGCTAAGGATGAATGGCAGAGACGGCTTGATGACTACCATCCCCCTGAACTGGAGCAAAGGGTTAAAGGAGAACTGGAGAGCTACTGTCGAGAAGAATTAGATGATCAGTTCTCTATACTGGAAGAATAAAAAAGAGTAAGGCTGATTACCAGAGATTGGTCGACATTGTCGTCTAATGAGAGAGTTATTACTTTCCTTAGAGAGGGAGGAACAAGGAACATGCCAAGGGTAATTAAGGCCCCCCGGGGCAGTAATATCTCCTGCCAGGGATGGGTTCAGGAAGCTATTATGCGCATGCTGATGAACAACCTTGATCCTGAGGTGGCAGAAGATCCTTCCCAGCTGGTCATCTACGGTGGTCAGGGAAGGGTGGTTCGAAACTGGGATGCCTATGATAAAATAATTGATGCCCTGCAGCAGCTGAAGGGTAATGAGACCCTTGTCATTCAATCCGGTAAACCGGTGGCCGTCTTTCCCACTCATTCCCATGCCCCGCGGGTTATAATGTCCACTGCCATGATGGTCCCTGCCTGGGCCAGCTGGAAAAGGTTTCGAGAATTGGAGAAGAAGGGACTGACCATGTACGGACAGTCAACAGCTGCCTCCTGGTCTTATATCGGGATTCAGGGAATCCTGCAGGGAACCTGTGATACTCTTTCTCTCCTGGCACAGCGTTTCTACGGTGGCTCTCTGCAGGGGCGGCTTGTTTTGACCTCAGGTCTGGGTGGAATGGGCAGTGCTCAGCCTCCGGCAGTGACCATCAATCAGGGGGTGGTGATTGTGGTTGAGGCTGATCGGGAACAGATTATTGGCAGGCTGAGGACAAGTGTCTGTGATATGATGGCCGAAGACTATTCCCAGGCTTTGGGGATGGCCAGGGAGGCCCTGCGGAAGGGTGAACCCCGTTCCATTGCTCTCTGCGGTAATGCAGCCGAGGTTTATCCCCGGTTTGTTGAGGAGGGTGTGATCCCGGATATCGTAACTGATCAGACGGCAGCCCATGATCTGCTCTATGGCTATATTCCTGCTGGACTCTCCCTGGAAGAGGCCTCAGATCTGCGCCAGAGTAATCCCGATGATTATATCGAAAGATCCCTTACTTCCATTGCCTCTCAGGTACGGGCTATGCTGGCCATGCAGGAGGAGGGAGCCATTGTCTTTGATTATGGTAACAATATTCGTAGGCAGGCTGCCAGAAGAGGAGTAGAGGATGCCTTTTCTATTCCCGGTTTTATCAAGGCCTTTATCCGTCCTCTCTTCTGTGAAGGGAAGGGTCCCTTTCGCTGGGTGGCTGTCTCCGGTAATCCCCAGGATATCTATCGGACAGATGAAGTGCTGTTGCGTGAGTTTAGGGATTCTGCTCTGGAAAAATGGATCAATTTTGTCCAGAAGGATATTCAGTTTCAGGGGCTGCCGGCCCGTCTTTGCTGGTTGGATCATGAACAGCGTCCTTACTTTGGCTGTCTCTTAAACAGGATGGTCAGGGAGGGTGAACTGGGGGGACCGGTGGTCATCACCAGGGACCATCTTGATTCAGGTTCGGTGGCTGCCCCCTTTCGAGAAACCGAGGGTATGAAGGATGGCAGTGATGCCATAGCCGACTGGCCCATCCTCAATGCCATGCTCAATATTTCTGCCGGAGCTCACTTTGTCAACCTTCACCATGGAGGGGGAGTTGGTATTGGTCAGTCCATTCATGCCGGTATGTCAGTGGTGGCTGATGGTAGCAAAGAGGCTGAGGAAAAGATAAAAAGGGTTCTGAAAGTTGATCCCGGGATCGGGATTGTCCGTCATGCTGATGCCGGTTACAGCAGGGCAGAAGAGGTGCTCAGGGGCAAGGACTACTGGATCCCTTAGGTAAAGGGGGGGTTGGGTGCAGGAAAAGGATATGCTTCTCTTCATTGAGAAGGGCTTTATACACAACCTGATATACAGTAATATGGGTAATGTCAGGGAGATTTGGGAGGTTACCAGGAGCCTTGGTCTGCAGGATACTCCAAATACAGTGATGGTGATTAGTATCGACAACTTTGAGCTGATTACTGCCAACCGGAGTGAGCGCTGGAAGCGTGAACTGAGGTTGTCTGTACAAAAATTGCTCAAGGAAAGGCTCCAAAGGGGATATACTGCTCTCTCAACCTTTGTTGATCAACGACAGGTGGTAGTCCTTTTCTCAATACAGGAGGCAGAGGAGAAGCTGGTTAGAAAAAGATCCCGGTTTCTGGCCTCTGAGCTGAAGGATTATCTGGAAGAGGAGACCTCCCTTGAGATTTCAATTGGAATCGGTGGTTATTATAATGATCCCCGGTGCCTTGATCTTTCCTACCGAGAAGCCCTGCGGGCTCTGGCAGGAGGCTTTTTCTCTGAGGATTCCAGGATCTTTCACAGTGATGAACTGACTCCCTCTCAAAAACAGCCGGCAGCCTACAGCCTGGAACTGGAGGAGAGTTTAATCAATATGGTCCGCCAGGGAGATAAGAAGGGAGCCAGGATCTCTCTGGCAGCTTTGATGGATTCACTGGCAGCAGGAGAGGATATAAAACCTGCCCTCTTTCGAATGCAGATGCTGGAGCTTTTACTGTTATTATCACGTAGCCTCTCAGAACGGGGAGTTGATCGGGAGGGACTAATTGATCTCAGCTACAGCTATGCCGAAAGGATCTTTGAAACCTCTTCCCTGTCCACTGTCAGAGAGCTGATGGAAGAGGCTCTGGAGGAGTTGATCGAGGCCTTTTTAAGCCGTCACAACAAGGCTCATCTGCGTATAGTCCAGCAGGCCATTAAATACATGGAAAAAAACCATGCTCAGGAACTGACCCTTGATGAAGTGGCCACCAGTGTTCATCTCAGTTCTTACTATTTTAGCCGTATCTTTAAACGTGAGACGGGGATGAACTTTGTGGAGTATCTATCTAAGATCAGAATCGAGAGAGCCAGGGAGCTGCTGGTTGATGGTGACCTGAATATCGGTGAGATTGCAGCAAGGGTGGGTTATCAGAATCCAAATTATTTTAGCCGTGTCTTTAAAAGGGGAGTTGGTTTAACTCCCAGTGAGTACCGGAACAAATTTTAGTTTTCAAGGGGGAATAATAATGAGCAAAAATACAATATCTGCTCCACGGGGTAATGAATTAAACTGTAAGGGCTGGCAGCAGGAGGCAGCCTTAAGGATGTTGATGAATAACCTTGATCCGGAGGTGGCGGAAAAGCCGGAGGAGCT
>CAZXKH010000073.1:0-1573 GCA_964641385.1 uncultured Clostridia bacterium
AGAGCCGTGATACGAGAGGAAGGGGGGAGATTCCTCTCCAGGGCAGCAAGGTAGCAGCCCTCTCCCCTTGCTCGATAACCCAGCTCCTCTAAGAGTTTTGCCAGGCTCAATAGATCGGTAGCCTCCTCCAGTGCAGGAGCCTCCCTTAAGTGTTCAACCATCTTCAGCGTCAGAGCAGCCATTCCCAGAAGATCAAGCAGGTTGTGTTTAAAAATAGGAAGCAGTATCCGGCCCTCTCCTGCTGCTAAATATTGAAAGAAAAGCTCTGGTATCAAAAAACCCTCCAGATCATCACTCCGATTAGATCCCAGAATCTGGCGCTCTAAATTATTAAGGCTGCAGCTTTCAAGTCTGTGTTTCCACAGCCTCCGGGCAGCATGAAGCAGGTCAAAGTGAAGCCCCTCACTCCAGGGAAAAGATAAGCGATTAAGGGTAAAACGTGTCTTAAGCAGAGGCAGGTCATAGGACTTACCGTTGAAACTGACCAGCACCCCACCCTCTCTTTCCTGCAAGAGCTGTTGAAGATAAGCGAGCAGAGCCGGTTCCTCATAGTAGTCTCTGATCAACAATTGTTGAACGTGAAACATTTTCTTGCTAAAATAACCAATTCCTACCATAAAGGCCAGGGTACCCGCTCCCCCGGAGAGACCGGTAGTCTCAGTATCAATAAAGAGCAGATCCTCTGACGATGAGGATGCCAGCTTCTCATCCCTGGCCACCAGAGACAGTAAAGAACCCTCTATCTCCTCCCAGTCCGAAAGCATAAAGCCCCGGCAGGGCTCCTGGACCGGCAGGGATAATTCCCGCAGAAAAAATAAGCCCTCAGGAGTCTTCTCTTCTCTACCCTTTATCAGCTGAGTAAGAGGGGTCCCCCTTTCTTTATTCTCCGGTAAAGACCCTCCCTGATGGTGCCTTTGATGGAAGTGCCGCAGACGATCTTTAAGATCCATCCTCAAACTCACTCCCATCTCCTGTAACCTCCACTTCGACTTCGGTGCTGAAAAAGACCGCTCCCTTTGCCAGATCTGCATAATCATCACTGGCCAGCAGGTTTAAGTTGCCAGCACCGGTATAAAAACCATGAGGCCAGATGCCCTGGGAAAGAAGCACTCCAGCAAGCACCTCATTACTGATCCTGGCCCTTAAAAACACCTCTCCCTGGCAGTTAAAAACACGGACCAGGGCTCCCTCTTCAATATCCCGCCGGGAAGCATCCCGGGGATTAATGACAAGCAGGGGTTTACCCTCTATCTGCTGCAGCTGCTTTAGCTCTGAGAAGCTGCTGTTTAAAAAGCTGTGGTTGGGGGTATTGGCCAGCCTGAGAGGATAGCTTTCATCACTTTTTAGGGGAGTAAAGGGGCTCTCTTCATTAAGTTTCTGATCTGATGCCATAAGCCTAATCCTGCCCTCAGGGGTGGGGAAAAAACCGCTGTCAGTAACGGGTTTTTCCCCCTGAGGATTGAGATCTATATATCCTTCCTCCTCCAGGCGGCTGAGAGTAATACCCCTTTCTCTGTTCTCGGGCAGATCAAGGGCCTGTTCAATAATCTCTAAGGCTGTATCCTGAAATACC
>CAZXKH010000073.1:1583-8215 GCA_964641385.1 uncultured Clostridia bacterium
CCTCCGTAAAACCCATTTTACTGGCCATCAGCTTAAAGACCTGGAGGTTGGATTTACTCTCTCCCACAGGATCGATTACAGCCGGTGAAAACTGGAGAAAAGTATGCCAGTAGGAACGGTAGAGATCGGGGTGCTCAAACATGGTGGTGGCCGGAAGAATCAGATCGGCAAAAAGAGCAGTATCTGTCATTACCTGTTCATGAACCAGGGTAAAGAGATCCTGACGCCTTAAGCCCTTAAGCACCCGGTTTAGACCGGGACAGACAGCAGCCGGATTAGAGTTATAAACCCACAGGAACTTAACCGGTGGTGAGGCTGAGGTCAGGGCCCGTCCCAAGCGGTTGAGATTAAAGCTGCGGGTTGAAGTTCTGGCCAGCTCAGGAGCTGTCAACAGACGGGAGTTCTGCTGGAAGAGCGAGGCACCATAAATTGCACCTCCACCCCGATGGGACCAGGCTCCCGTCAAAGCCGGCAGAGAGGAAATATTGCGCACCGCCTCTCCCCCATTGTAATGGTGCTGAAGGCCATTACCGATACGAAGATAACTGGCTTGATGGCGGCCATACAGCTCTGAGAGCTTTATAATCTCCTCTTCACTGAGACCGGTAATCTCTGCCACCCGCTTAGGGGGGTAGTCCCTTACAGCCCTCTCAAGGGATCGAAAGCCACTGGTCCTCTGAGCTAAAAACTCTCTGTCCAGCAGCTCCTCTCTGATCAGATGATGCATCATCCCCAGGGCCAGGGCCCCATCGGTTCCCGGACGCAGCTGAAAGAAATAGTCAGCCTGACGGGCAGTTCTGTTGCGGTGAATATCGATGACCACTATTTTCGCACCTGCCCTCCTGGCCTCCACCGCCAGCAACCACTGATGAAGGTTGGTGGAAATGGCGTTACTGCCCCAGAAAATAATCAGTGAAGCGGCAGTAGTCTCCCGGGGATCAAGGCCCAGATCCCGACCCATGGTCAGTTTATAACCCTCCTTTCCGGCAGCAGAACAGATACTTCTCTCCAGCCTACTGGCCCCCAAGCGGTTAAAGAAACGACGGTCCATACTGGCATTGTTAACAATACCCATGGTCCCTGCAAAGCTGCAGGGGAGAACAGCTTCTCCACCCTCCTCCTGTACCAGCTCCTTCAGCCTGGTGGAGGCCAGCTTTAAGGCCTCATTCCAGGAGATGGCTTTAAACTTCCCTTCACCCTTCTCGCCCTGGCGCAGCAGAGGTGTTTTTATTCGATTCGGACCATAAAGACGCCGGGGGTATTCCCTAACCTTTCTGCAGATAACTCCTCGGGTTATGGGATGCTCCGGATCTCCGGTAACTTTAGTGATCCTTCCCCTTTCAACCCTAACCCTCAATCCACAGGTATCAGGGCAGTCATGAGCACAGACAGCTCTTTTATAACTCATTTCATCAGCCCCCAATTTAGATGTGATATCCTATCGGTGAAGAGTAGAGACCAGCCGCCGGGGATTAATGATCAGCTCAAGGGCCTCCTCTGGTGAACCAATGAGTAAATCAGCCACACTTAGTGCCTGTGTGGCACAACCCTCTGAACCCATAACCAGGATTCCAATGGCAGCCTGCTTTAACAGGTGATAATCGTTATTTCCATTCCCGATCCCGATATAGCTGTGTTTAACATTTCGGGCAAGATACTCCTCCTTACCCCTGAGACCATGTTCCACCACCTCTACCCTCAGTGGCAGCTCACTGCACTCTGTTTCTGCTGTACCGAAGGTATCTGCGGTCAGAAGGGTTAGCTTAAGGATCTCAGAGAGCGTGATCAGCTTCTCATCAAGGCCCTCAATCATTTCACCACCATAGGCCAGGGTACCGTTGTAATCCATAATCAGCTCCTCAATCTCAAGCTCCCCCCGGCCGGGAATATAAATCTGCAGCATATAGTATTCCTCCCAGTAGATAATGCCAGGTTTAACTCAGCTGTATATATCCAGCAAAAGCCCCCTGATCCTGTCAATCCGCTCCATTACCTTCATCCATGAAGATTCTCGGGTAAGAACAATAGAACGCAGCTCCTCAAGTTCCAGATTGATCTTCTCCACTGTCTTCAGAACACGGATCCTCCCATCCCTACCCCGGCTGACAAGCTCTCTTGTACTCAGATATTCCTCATTAACCAGACTCAGAAAGTCTCGAACAAGGCCAGCATATTCCTGCAGCTTCCTTTCTGTCAGCTGATCCTTTAATTCCTGGCTCTTCTTTTCTATGGTGGCCAGGACAGCATCAAGCTGCCCCCTGATCTCCTGTTCTTCAATACCGCTGAGTAGGCGGTCAAATTCAGAGGCAGCACTCTCCTTCTTCTCGACCCTCTTTGCCTTCTTTCTCTTCTCTCCCCTTTGAAGCCGATGCAGGTGCTTTTTATCCCTATCAATTCTGGCCAATGAATACACCTCCAGTGACCGCAATTGCTTCCTGACCCCTGATAAATATTTAAATATTAGGAAGGGAAGGCCCTGAGGTCTCTCTATAGTAGCCAGGATACCTCAAAGCCTCCCTTTTTTTAAGTGGAAATTTGATCGATTATATTAAAACTCGCTCTCTACAAGCTCTTTGGCCACCCGATCTATAAGGTCAATTATTTCCCCGCTTTCAACTCCACGATCAAAGGCATGGGTATAATCTATCTCCTCTACCCTGCTACCAGAATCAACCCCTATTACCTCCAGCTCAATATCCATCCGCAGGCGTCCAAAGGAGCTGTAGATCTCAGTAATTTCACCGACTAGCACCTCTTCAGCTCCCAGAATACGACCCAGATCAAGGGCCAGCTCCCGGTCCCGGGTATCACTGAGAGCCTCAGCCTGTTCATCCATTACCTGCTGTACCTGCTGGCGCTCCATCATATAAAAGTCATCTGAGATCACGTTCTCCAGCTGAGACTGAAGTGCATGCAGGAAGGGGCGCTCCAGCCCGACTTCTCCCGTGCGGTTAATGATAAAGATCAGTGCCCTTAAGGGCAGTTCATCCTGCACCCGGGCCCGGGCCCTAAAGTAGCGATCGGCCAGATCCTGATAGTCCCGGTCATAGCTGTAGGCCAGCCGGTATTCATCATAGGCATCTTCCCACCTGTTCTGGACCTCATAGGTATATCCCCTTCGGTAATGAACCTCAACTATCTTCTTGCCCAGCTCATCAAGCCTGTTCTGGGCGCGAAAGGAATCCGGGTTATAGCTAACAGCCTGCTGGTAATACTCCATGGCCTGCTGATACCTTTCCTCATCCCGGGCCTCATCTCCCCGGGCAATAAACATACTCTCGGCCTCATTTCGTGCTTCCCTTAGTCTGCGCTCAGCATCCTGATAATCTGAGACCACATCCAGGGCCTTTAAGTAATAGTCAACGGCTCGATCCCACTGACCCCGCTCAGCATACTCCCTTGCTCGCTGGTAGTAATTACCGGCCCTTGACTGACGATAAAAATGGCGCCCAACAAGGAAGACACCACCGGCCACTGCCAGAACTATTGAGCCCTTAATTAAGGCATCACGACTGCCGTTATCACTGGACTGTGGCTGTGGTAATTCCATATTGCCACCGGCTAAGGCCGGCATGGAACCAAGTATCAATACAGCAACCAAAAGAAAGACTATATGTTTCCTCATCCTAAATAAACCTCCCTCAGTTAATCGATAATAACGACTACAGCTCGGCGATCAATTAAACCGGTGGCCTGATCCTGTTCCAGAAACTGCCGGGCCTGATTGGAATCGAGAATAAGATCCGTGGGAGCCTCTCCCTCACGCCGGACTACATCACTGGCTTCCAGCAGAAGTGGGTTATCGCCAAGTCGCTCCATCTCCATTGCCTTTTCACTGGAACGCGAATAGGCCACCAGTGACCTCAGTTCTGGATTATCCACCTCAACTACTGTTGGACCGTAGAGCAGATAACCATCGGTATCAAAAATCTGGGGATAGAGTGCCGGTTCCACATTTAAGCCCCTGGCATCAACCACTATTCCTGTATGGTCTGCAGGTTCTCTTTCTGGTTCCTCCGGAGGCTCATATTGCTCCCGCTCGGCAACGGGAAGAGTGGGAGCATCCTCACGGGCTGAACGTTCGAAGAAGGAGGTCAAACCATCCTGTCCCTCAATTGGTAGCTGGAGTACCGCCCGGCAGGCATCATCAACACTATACTCGATCTCGACAAAGACACCACCCCTGATAAATCCGCTAACCTGAGTCTGAATAACATCACTCTCTACCACATAATCCCTAACGGTAGTGGTACTGTTGACCCGAATTCCCTCTATGTATTCTGCCGCATTACGGTAGGCATCAACTCTGGCTGCCCTCTGGGCCATTAACCTGGCCTGGGCCCCTGTCTTATCCTCGGGTGGAGCTCCAAAACCCTCAACGGTTATTACACCCTGCTCCCAGTCAATCTCGCCTTCATGAAACTCTATCGCCTGAAAACTGGGGACAACAACCATCCCTGTGAAAAGAAAAAGTATAAAAAGAGCCACTAAAAATAAAGACTTCCTTTCTCCCCTCATTCCTCTTTAAACCTCCTTAGTTGGTTAATTCTATTCTTCTACCGGAAAGCCCAATAACCTCCAGGGCAGGTTCTTCCCACTCAGAAATGATCTCTGCCAGCTGCATGGGAGTCAGGCTGGTTTTAATATCGATCTGAGCCCTTCCAGCACTGAAGTCTCTCAGGTTAACCTCCTCCACCAGACTGGTGTTGCGCAAGTTGCTTTTTAAGCTCTGCAGTACTGAAAAACTAAGCCCGTCAACTGTAACCTGCAGGCTTCTTGCACTATCAACAATCTGCTTGGGGATAGCCTCAATAAGATAATCGGCCATTACTCCCCCCGCTTCACTGAGAGATTTTTTGGAGGCTGTCAGCTCGGTAATGTCTGCACCGGATTCATGGACTCCATGGGCGGCAATAATCTGACCTGTATCGGCATGAACCACCCTTACCTCCACCCGGGCCCGACAGGAAAAAATACCTGAGTACTGACCAACATATTCACTAAAGGCCTCACCTATGACCAGGATATCTGCTTCATACCTGCCTCCCAGCTCTTGATAGGCCTCTTCATCTCCATCCAGTGCCCGGCGCATCATCTCTGATTCGCGGGCCCTTTCCACCTGCTGCTGATCAACAAGACGAAAGCCGGCTTCCAAAAGCCTTCTGATAATCTCAGTCTCGGCTGCCGGGTCAGGAATCCGGCGACCGATATGCTCCTCAGGTATAATCACCATTACCCGGGGATCACCGGCCCTTTGGATTATAAAATCAAGGGCCTCCAGATCCTCCTTTAAGAGCTTCTCAGTTACCTTAACTCTCATCTGAACGCGAAAGAGGCCACCATCCAGGTATTCATCCCTGATGGTATAATCTTTAACATAACCACTGGCCTGGGTGAGAATTGAATCTTCAATTAATTCATAGTTTTCCACCTTGGTCTGGGCTTCAACCATCACCCCCACTGCTCTTTCCACAGCCCGGCGCAGGCCATCACTAATGGCCAGTTCACGGGCTCTAACCTGGCCGTGCTCTTCATGGCTGGCCACTCCTTCCACCTCAACTTCTATTGCCTCCTCATCCACAGCCTTTACCTGCAGGCTACCGGCCAAGATGAGCAGTAAAACCAAAAAGAGCAGCAGCATTCTTCTCATATCTCCCTCTCCTCCCTGTAAACTAAAAATCATGACTCAAATGCAGTGCTATCAATACATATTCCTCTTCCCTGCAATATATCAAGTATCATCTGGTTCCGGTATCTTACCAATTAGTTACTACCATCCCAGTGGAATTGAGAAACCAATACCAAAACCGTACTCCCCATGTTCTGGAAGATCAGAACCTGCCAGCATCATCCTGGTTAAACCAAGATAAAGATAACCAGCATGAAGCCTGGAAAACTGCAGGTTGAGACCTGCATCAATCCACCTCAGCTCTCCATCATCATAGCCCTCCATGTTGTGCCTGCCTGCAGCCAGACGAAAAAGATTGTAGTTTAAGCGCAGTTCCATTCCCAGACCATGCTCCTTCTCATAATCCAGTAACTTAATATGACTATATTGGCTATCTCTGACTACAGCAGAATAATCCTGCCGCAGAAGCACACCATCAAGGGTTAGATTCTCGCTAAAGCCTACTCTGATTACCAGACCCCCGGAAAGCGGGCTGATAGTGCTACTTCTGTTTAAATCAGCGTTACCGGCAGTACTCTGCAGTGCCTCCCAGCCGAAATTAATTGACAGTCGGCCACTAAGGCTCATTTCATCTTCAATACCCTCAGCCTCAGCCCTGACCCTGGAGCTGCCGATAGAGGTACTGTAAAAGCTTACATTTCGCCCCTGGTTACTGATATTTCCAATCTTCCCCGGACCACTAATAACCTCCCAGGCAACAGGAACCTCCATCTCCTCACCAAACTGATCAAGAGGGATGGCTCTGAGGGAAATCCTCTCGCCAGGGGGTGCCTGCTCCCGCTCAGCTTCAATTCGAAGCTGGGTCAAACCCTGAGTTATGATTCTCAAACTCTCACTGATCTCACCACAGAAGACCCTGATTAGAGACTCTCCTGCCCTCTCAGAAGCAAAGGTAAAGGCCTCTTCTTTTTTATCACTTAGACTACCAGGACCGGAAAGCAGC
>CAZXKH010000074.1:0-8168 GCA_964641385.1 uncultured Clostridia bacterium
AGTGGCCTATATGATGCTTGGTCTTAAGTTTGCTCTGGTGCTGGGTATTTTCTCAGGTATGATGAACATCATCCCCTACCTCGGCCCCCTGTTGGGGGTCCTCCCCGCTCTAGGGGTTATGCTCTTTCTGGCACCTCAGCGGGTAATCTGGCTGCTTTTGCTGGTCATTTTTATCCAGCAGCTGGAATCGGCTCTGATTGCACCAAGGATTATGAGCCAGGAGGTTGGCCTCCATCCTCTAACGGTAATAGCCTCTTTGCTGGTGGGAGGTGAGCTGGCCGGTATAGCCGGAATGCTGGTCTCTATACCCGTAGCTGCCATTATCAGACGCACTATGACTTTCTTTCTTCTGTCAGCTGAGAATGAGGGATAGCTGTATTCCCTGGGGCTTATTATGTGAATATTGGCAAATAAATAGTAAATAAAGGATCTATACAGCCTCTATGGAATAAATAAGAGGTATCATTATCACTTGGGGGGTGTTTATGTTGGTCGAGATGAATCTTGTATTCTATATTCTATTACTGGCTGTACTGCTGCTGGTGTCAGAGGTAATACCTGTTGCTCTAACGGCCATTATTGTTGTTATTCTGCTGGAGATAACTGGTATATTGACTACAGCCGAGGCATTTTCAGGTTTTTCCAATTCAACGGTTATTCTCTTTGCCGCCATGTTTGTGGTGGGTAAAGCCGTCTTTAAAACTGGACTGGCTTCATTTTTGGGGAAGAGTATTCTGGAGCTGGTGGGAAATAGACTCAGGTCTATAACTGCTGCTATTTCAGTAATTTCAGCCCTGATGTCAGCTCTACTGAGCAATACTGGTACCACTGCCACTCTAATGCCACTGGTGGGAGGAATTAGTAGTTCTGCCGGTCTGCCCTCCAGTAAGCTCTTGATGCCAATGGCCTTTACCACCTCTCTGGGTGGGATGATGACTGTTATCGGGACTCCTCCCAATATTATTGTTAATGGTATCCTGGAGGAATACGGGATTGAACCCTTTGGATTTATAGAGTTTGGAAAGGTGGGAGCCTTTATCTGTCTGGCAGGTATTATCTATCTGGTTTTTTTCTATGATAAAATTTCTCGCCTCTTCCCTTCCCAGGGTGAGGGTAAAGAGCAGGAAGTCCTGGAGAGTTCTGAGGTTAAAGAGGAGAGAAATGTAACCAAAATGTGGTTTTCGGGCCTTATACTCTTTTTTGTCTGTCTGGTAATGATCCTTGATCTGATACCACTGCACCTGGCGGCTGTGATCGGTGCTGTGCTCTCTGTTCTTACCGGCTGTCTCTCCATGCAGGATGCCTACCGGGGTATCGACTGGAATACCATCTTTCTCTTTGCCGGCATGCTTCCCCTTAGCCTGGCCCTGGAGAAGACGGGAGGAGCAGAATTGATTGCCGATCTGGTGATGAACAACATTGCCGATTCCTCCCTGTTGATTGTCCTTTCGGCCGTCTTCCTGATTACCATGCTTCTCAGCCAGTTTATGTCCAATACAGCCTCTGCCGCCCTGCTGGCCCCCATTGGTCTCTCCATTGCTAGCGGGATGGGTATCAGCCCCTATCCAGTGCTGATGACCGTTGCTATGGCCGGATCGGCAGCCTTTTTAACTCCCATGGCCACACCCCCCAACACCATGGTCTTCGGTGAGGGAGGGTACAGGGTCCTGGACTACTTTATTGCCGGCCTGCCGCTGATCATCATCTCTTACTTAATTACAGTGCTCATGGTTCCTCTCTTTTTCCCCGCCTGAGCCGCAAGTTGACATCTATCCCTATCTTTAGTATGATAGGAAAGAGAGTAGGATGAAGAGAGAATGGAAAGGCAGGTGAAAAGACCTGACACTGTCAGGTTGTTGTTAATGCCCAGGAAGATGAGTGGAAGTGAACTTAGACAGAGTTTTCTTGATTTCTTTGCCAGCGGAGAGCGGGACCACCTTGTACTGCCCAGTGCTCCCCTTGTTCCTCAGCGGGATCCCACCCTGCTCTGGAACAGTGCCGGAATGGCACCCTTAAAGGCCTATTTTGATGGTCGTGAGACACCACCAAGGGACAGGATTGCCACCTGTCAGAAGTGTATCAGGACCAATGATATAGAGAATGTGGGGAAGACTGCCCGCCACCATACTTTTTTTGAGATGCTGGGCAATTTTTCCTTTGGTGATTATTTCAAGCGGGAGGCCATTGCCTGGGCCTATCAGTATGTGACTGAGGAGCTGGCAATGGAGGAAGAGAGAATCTGGGCCTCAGTCTACCATGAAGATCAGGAGGCCTTTGATCTCTGGAAGGAGGAGATCGGACTTCCTCCGGAGAAAATTGTACATCTGGGAAAGAAGGACAACTTCTGGGAGATCGGTACCGGGCCCTGTGGTCCCTGTTCCGAGCTCTATTATGACCGTGGACCCGACTTTGGTTGTGGTAGTGAGGACTGTCGCCCCGGCTGTGACTGTGATCGCTATCTGGAGATCTGGAACCTGGTCTTTACCCAGTTTGATAAGACGGAGGAGGGTGAATATCTTACCCTGCCCCAGAAGAACATCGATACCGGACTGGGCTTAGAAAGGGTAGCCTCTATCCTGCAGGATGTGAATTCTAACTACGATACTGACCTGGTTAGACCCTTAATCGACTATACCTCCAGCCTCTGTGGGATCAAGTATGGTCAGGATAAAGCCTTTGATCAGGCCTTTCAGGTGATCGCCGATCACCTGCGGGGAGTATCCTTTGCCCTGGCAGATGGTGTCCTGCCCTCCAACGAGGGCCGGGGCTATATTATCAGGCGTCTTTTACGTCGGGCCATCAGGTATGGGCAGAGGCTTGAGCTTGATCCACTCTTTCTCTATGGTGCCCATCAGGTGGTTATGGAGATCTTCGGTGAGGACTATCCCGAGCTGGTGGATAAAAGGGATCATATCTCCCGTGTCATCAGGGGAGAGGAGGAGCGTTTCCAGGAAACACTGGACCAGGGACTTAATCTCCTCTATAGTCTGATTGGGGATCTTAAGGATAGTGGAGAGAAAAAAATTGCTGGTCGTGATGCCTTTAAACTTTATGATACTTATGGTTTCCCTCTGGAGCTGACCAGCGAGATTGCAGCTGAAGAGGGACTGGAGATCGAAATAGAGGCCTTTGAAGAAGAGATGGAGAAACAGAAGCAACGTGCTCGTCAGGCAGCAGAGAGTGGTGGAGACGATTTCGGGACAGGAGAGCTCTTTAAAGAGCTGCGGCAGCAACATGGAGAGACCCAATTTACCGGTTACTCTCAGCTGGAGCAGAGAGAGAATGTCCTGGCCCTGATTAAAGAGAATAAAGAGGTGGAATCCCTGTCAGCAGGAGAAGAGGGTGAGGTTGTCTTTTCTCGGACTCCCTTTTATGCTGAGGGAGGAGGACAGCAGGGTGATCAAGGCCTTTTGACCGGAGAGGGAGTAAAGGCCCGGGTCAAGGATACCCGACAGACAGCAGGGATAACCAGGCACCTGGTGGAGGTAGAAAAGGGGCAACTTAAACCCTTACAGAGCATTTTGCTCAGAGTTGATAGCCAGCTGAGGCAGAATACAGCTCGACACCATACTGCCACCCATCTTTTACATCAGGCCCTGCGTGAGGTGCTGGGTAACCATGTCCAGCAGACCGGTTCACTGGTGGCTCCTGAACGACTGCGCTTTGATTTTTCACATTTTGAAGCTCTTGCACCTGCTGAGATAAGAAGGCTGGAGCAGAGGGTGAACCAAATGATTATCGATAACACTCCGGTGGAGGAAATTGAGATGTCCTTTGAGGAAGCCAGGGAGGAGGGCGCCCTGGCCCTTTTCGAAGACAAGTATGATGAAAGAGTAAGGGTTATTAAGTCTTCACCAGAGAGCCAGGAGCTCTGTGGAGGAACCCATGTCTCCCGGACCGGTGATCTTGGTCTTTTCCGCATCGAAAGTGAGGCTTCTGCAGCTGCCGGGATCAGGAGAATCGAGGCTCTATGTGGCCCCTCAGCCCTCAATTACGTTGAAGAGAGAGAGGACATACTGCTTGGTGCCTCAGAACTATTAGGTGCCAGTCCGGAGGAGATTATTGCTAGACTGGAGAAGCTGCTGGAAGAGCATAAAAGGCTGCAGTCGAAGAATAAGGAGCTGCTGCACAGGATAGGCTTAAAGAAAAGTGAAAGGCTCCTTGATAAAAGGGAAGATGTTAACGGCATCACCCTGCTGGTTGCAGAGGTAGAGGATATGGATACTGATAACCTTCGTCGGATGACCGATAAACTCAGAGCTGAGCTGGGATCAGGAATTATTTTACTGGGAACCAGAAATGAAGAGAGGGTTCTTTTTGTGGCTGCTGTCACTGAGGATCTGGTTAAGAAGGGTTATCATGCCGGTCAGTTAATTGGTAGTGTGGCCCGCGTAGCCGGTGGTGGTGGGGGTGGACGCCCTCAGCTGGCAGAAGCTGGCGGAAGCAAACCGGAAAGGCTGGAGGAGGCCTTTCAGGAGGCCAGAAAAATACTGCAGAAAGATGACTAAGCCGGTATTAATAATATTGTCTCCGGATAGAATATATTAAAGGGAGTGGATCTCATGGTTGAGGAAAAGGATCGGACAATGATGTTCAGGATCAAACAAGAAGAGGTGGGAACAGCCACTGAGATCCTGAAAAAGGTCTGCCGTGCCCTGGAAGAGAAGGGATACAACCCCATCAGCCAGATTGTGGGGTATATTCTTTCCGGGGATCCCGCCTATATTACCAGCTATAAGGATGCCAGGAGCCTGATCAGAAAAATTGAGCGAGATGAGCTGATTGAAGAACTGGTCCGGAGCTACCTTGAGGAAAACAAATAGACCTTTAATGCCAGCTCTCTTGATGCTGCTGATTATTATTCAGATATCTTACTGCTCTTCCCCTGTCCCTGCTGCCATCTCCCACTCCGGAGGCAGCAGGGGGGGAAGGGCTTTTATATTTCTCATCGATGGCCTTGATCTGAAGACCATTGAAGCAGCCACCACTCCCCACCTCGATACCCTGCAGGAAAGGGGGGCCATAGGCCTGATGAATACCAGGAGTGGGGGAGGTAGTGAACCATTCAGCAGCTATCTCTCCCTGGGGACAGGCAGGAGGGCAGAGGGCTTTCCCCTTTCACCTGTAGATGACGAGGCACTGACCAGGCTGGTAGAGCTAAACCGAGAGGGGGATTATGGAGCAGTGCCCGGCCTGCTGGGGGAGATGCTCGAGCAGGCAGGTTTGGGCCGTATGCTTTTGGGCAGCAGTGGTCTGGAGGAGGATCCTGCTTTGCTTTTATTGATGGACAGGGAGGGAGGTCTGCCTCAGATCCTTTCCACTTCAAGGCTGGCCACAGAAGAGGGATTTGCTTCAGAACTGGAGGAATTTAGGGGAATGGTAGTGATCGAAAGCAGGCAGGTAGTTGCTTCTCTTCCAGCAGCAGCAACCTGGGATAGAGCAGGTGAACTGGAGGCAGCAGATTATCTATTGGGAGAACTGTGGAAGTACCTCTGCCCGGAGCGGGACCTTTTGCTGGTTATTTCCCCCACCCCCTCCAGCCATGTCAGCAGGATGAGATCTAACCTGACTCCTCTGCTGGCATGGGGAAAGGGATTAGAACCTGGAATAATTACTTCTCCCACCACCCGCCGGAAGGGTATTGTCACCAATCTGGATCTGGCTCCAACCCTGCTCTCCTTCTTTGGGCTGGAGGAATCTCCTCTCTTTCCTGGTCGTACTCTGGCTTCATTGCCGGATGAGGTGGACTGGTCCTGGCTGCAGGAACTGCATACAGGGATAATTAATACTGCCAGCTGGCGACCAGTTGTGATCAAGGTCTTTGTCTTCTCTCAGATCATGGTGCTGGCCCTCTTTCTCATCAATCTGCTTTTCTCCTCTTCCTGGCTTAGAACCCTGCTGGATTATCTTATTCTGGCCCTCTTTTTGGTGCCCTCGGGCCTGCTGTTAATCAGCCTTATTCCTGTCTTTACCCTGGAATTTCTCTCCTTAGTACTCTTAATCTATCTGCTCCTGGGAACACTCTTTTTATCATATTTTATCTCTACCCCCCACCACCGTCTGGCTGCTCTTTGCTGGATTACGGTCTTGTTAATTATCTCTGATCTGGCCCTGGGGGCTCCTCTAAACAAAAGCTCCATTCTGGGCTATGATCCCATTATTGGAGCCCGTTTTTATGGCCTGGGAAACGAGTATATGGGTATCCTGGTGGGTGCCACTCTGATGGGGGTCGTGATCATACATGCTCTGATCTTTAAAGAAAAGGATCGGGAAACCTTACTGGTACCTGCTTTGATCTATCTGCTGGTTACTCTCTTTCTTTCTCTTCCCTTTCTGGGTGCCAATCTGGGAGGGGCCCTGACTGCATTTTTTACCTTTACTATCAGTATTCTCTATCTAAGGGGAAGTCTCAGTTTAAGGGATCTCTTTACCTGTACTCTGATGACCCTTGCCGGGCTGAGCTTTATCCTGCTGGTTGAAAGTATTCTCTCCCCCTACCTGCAGTCACATATTGGGAGAACACTTGGTCTGGTGGGGGAAGAGGGGATAATGGAGCTCTTCCGGATTGCAGCCAGAAAGCTGGGTATGAATCTCAAGCTCCTGCGCTGGACAGTCTGGACCAGGGTGCTGCTCAGCTTTATTGTTGTCCTCTTTATTGTCTTTAAGAGACCCCTGGGCAGGATGCAGCAGGTACTGTCAGAATACCCCTTTCTGGGCAGTGGTTTCCGGGCTGCTCTCTGGGGAGGAGTGATCACCATGGTGGTCAATGATTCAGGGGTGGTGGCTATGGCCACCTTACTCTTTTTTCCCATCTTTACACTGCTCTATCTGGTATTGAACTGGTCAGCTGATTGAGTTATCATAACATCCCCGTTATTTATAAGCAGTTTTTACTAACCTTCTGATCTCAATCTCTTTTCAATGGTTTCACAGGAATAAGAATTGCACCTTTATTTAATATATGCATAAAACCGTATTGGCTCCAACCTGATCAGGCAGCTGTTGAAGGCAAAAGATGGAGTGATGTTGAGGGTAGATGCTTCAGTGTCGAATACCTGAGGCCAGGAGCAAAAGAACAATACCTGTTCACCGATGAAGACGATTGAACACATCTAATGATCAGAAAATATAGAATATTAATTTTGCCAAATGCATGACTATTCATGTCATATGTATGCATATATTTAAACCATAGCTATCGTATGATTTTAAAATTGAAGAGATATTATATTCAAATATATATCAAGTTTTCATGAATTATTATCGAGTGTGGAATTTTATGTCTTGTTGTGTATTTTTTTGGGGGCAGGGATAGAGCTTTGATTGTAGAAAATATTTACATGGGAGATTTTTTTACATAAGCACATAATTTGCAAATATCTAATATTTTTGTTTCATATTCGGTGGTTATTTTTATTGCAAACATGAAGGGAGTATTTTCCAGTGAAGGATAACTGGAGTTTATCATTAATTTTTTTTGCCCCTTTGATGGCAGTGGCAGCCCTGCCGAGATCACTGCCAGTCATGGGAATAATGGCTTTATTCCTGGTGACAGTTTTTACTGTTAAGCCGGGCTTAAAGAGTGAAACAGCCATTTTTCTCTGGGCAGTAATGGCAATTACTGCTGTCTATCATTTACCCCTTTCTTTCAGTTTAATGGTATTCATAGTAGCTTTCTTTCTTTATTTTACCTTAATCACCTCTGGGCCCCTTAATTTTCAGCAGGGGGTGGCCGAGGCCAGCAGCAGCCAGGAAGATGAGAGGGAGTTATTAAGCCGGGTGCTTGATCAGCAGCCGGCAACCATGATACTGGTGGATAAAGGGGCTAAAATTTTACGCTTTAACCAGGCCTGTGAAGAGGAGACCGGTTTTCAGGCTGTCGAGGTGAGGGGTAAAAGACTGTGGGATCTCTTTCTCTTCGATGATGAAAAGGATAAGGCCAGATCTCTTTTTACCGCTATCAAGCAGGGCAAAAGTACACTCCAGCAGCAGTTTCATATCAAGACCAAGGATGGAGAGGGGTTATTAAAATCCTGGTCCTACAGGGCCATTATTGATGCGGGGGGAGAAGTAAGCCATGTGGCTGTGGTGGGAACTAAGACAGCTGAAAGCGATCAACAGGAAAAAGGACAACAGCTGGTTGATAAACAGCAGCTTCTCCTGGATAA
>CAZXKH010000075.1:0-8033 GCA_964641385.1 uncultured Clostridia bacterium
ATAATATAACACTAAATATCTCCAGCAAACTACATATTTCCCGGGAAATATACCTCGCTTAGCCAGTTAACAATCACCACTTAATAGACAGTATTAATACTATTGCCCAAAATATTAACTCTCAACTCCTGTAATAGATCACTATCCCTTTATTTGCATACGGCTGGAACATCGTGGATAATTGCCAATACGATTTTTCTCCTTTTTTTGCCAAGGATTCATCTCAACAAAACCATAATCCAACCTCCCGATTAAAAGAACCCTTTTCTCCACTGTCTATATTAAATTAATTATCTCCCCACTAATATTACCCAAACTAAAATAAATTAATATTTCCCGGGAAATATTGCCCACCAATGATGTCTCACTCGAAATACTGAAAATCATTCTATAACATTCATCACAATGTTTCACATGAAACATTAATAACCCTTTTATCAGCTCAATAATATAACACTAAATATCTCCAGCAAACTACATATTTCCCGGGAAATATACCTTTGAAAACTGAAAACATAAATCAGTAGTGGTAGTGTTTCACGTGAAACACTACCACTATACAATGTCTGCAGTACAAATTTTACATTAAAAAAATATTTCAACATACCCAAAAAATTTGAGTGATAATGCTGGTCACAGATTGAGCTCCATTATAAATCGTGTATTTTATATCCTACAAGTTCACCAATAGTCAATAATAAAATAATATTTTATGTTAGAAGGGTGCATGTTTCTTCCATTCAGAAATTACTATTCAAACAGATAATCTCCTCTGAGAAAGATACAGACCAAAGTACCTTGCATTAATTAAAATATGAATTAAGACAGCTTGTACACGAATAACTTCCCTACAAAAAGAAAAAACCCCGCTCTTACAAGCAGGGTATACTTTAAAAATTTATCAAAGCTATTAACGACGTTTGTTCCATTGGGGAGAAGAGTATTTTTTCTCCTTTAGTTCTAAAGCCCTATTCTTCTCCCAGGATGTTAACTCCTCCCACTCTCCCTCCAGCTGTAACGTCTGCTTCCAGCCTTTAAAAAGAGCAGTCTTTACTTCATCATATTCAACTTTGGTCTCCAGCTCATCATTAATAGAAGTAGCCTTTTTTTCAAAACGCCTCTTCATTCTTTCTCTCTGTTCCTGGCTGGAGAATTTGAGTAAACCAAATAGCAGATCTGTATCTGTGCTAAGAGGTAGAGAACCATGTTGCAGGAGAACCTTATCTCTTCTTGTTTGAGCACTTCCTGCCACTTTCTTGCCCTCAATCTGCAGCTCGTACCAGGAAGGAGTATCGAAGCAGGCAGCAGAGAATCCCTTTTGAGGCTTGGATTTAACAAGTTGAGCTGTAAGACCCAGCTGTTGTAGTGCATTTAGAATACCCTGACTGAGAACAGAATAGGATTCAATAACCCCAGAGGGCAATAGTCCTGATTCCTCTGGAAGGATAATACTATAGGTTACCTCCTCATGGTGAAGTATTGCTCTCCCTCCTGTCAGTCGACGGACCAGATGAACCCCTCTCTCTGAAAGTTGGTCCAGTTCAATCTCTTTAGCAGCCGACTGAAAATAACCCAGTGAAAAACATGGAGGATTCCATCGATAAAAGCGAAGGGTAGGTGGAACCCTTTCCTCTGCCTGTGCCATCAAAATTGCTTCATCAACAGCCATATTTAATGCTCCATCCATAATACCAGTATCTAAAAATCGCCATTTCATGGCTCCACCCACCTTCCCTGAAATTATTCCTCGTCGGGGGTCCACCTCAACGTAGGATTCCTGGCAGCACCGGTTTCATCCAGTCTGCGCACTGAGGCTTCATGGGGAGAATTTTTTACAAATTCAGGATCTTCTTCAATTTCATCTGCAATGGTGTGTAAGGAATCAATGAACTCATCCAGTGATTCTTTATTTTCTGTCTCTGTAGGTTCAATCATTAGAGCTTCTTCTACAATTAAGGGGAAGTAAACGGTTGGAGCATAATGCCCGTGATCCAGTAGGCGTTTTGCAATCTCCATGGTTGTCACACCGTACTCTTCCTTCTGTCGATTCCCTGAAATAACGAACTCATGCATACAGTAACGATCATAGGGCAGATAATATCTTTCTTTGAGGCAGGTCATTAGATAATTTGCATTGAGAAGTGCATTCTCACTAACCTGACGCAGTCCCTCTGGTCCAAGAGAACGAATATAGGAAAAGGCCTTAATGATTACGTTGAAATTGGCATAAAA
Organism: uncultured Clostridia bacterium; assembly: GCA_964641385.1. Lineage (GTDB taxonomy): Bacteria > Bacillota > Halanaerobiia > CAZXKH01 > CAZXKH01 > CAZXKH01. Next base: position 2,233 of record CAZXKH010000075.1, read on the forward strand.
GCTTTTTACTTTACCAATTGACTTGGGACGATCGTAATCAAAGGCATAGCTTCCGTCCTCCTCTTTTTTAATCAATGGCTTGGGCAGGAAGGGTTCCAGCTCACTGGTAACTCCCACAGGACCTGAACCAGGGCCTCCACCACCATGAGGAGCAGAGAATGTTTTATGCAGGTTGTAGTGAATAATATCAAAGTTCATATCACCCGGACGGGCAATATTTAATACAGCATTCATATTAGCACCATCGTAGTAGAGTAGACCGCCTGCCTCATGAATAATATCGGCAATCTCCAGTATATCCTCTTCAAAAAGACCCAGAGTATTAGGATTGGTAAGCATCAATGCTGCCACATCCTCATCTACAGCATCGCGCAGGGCCTCGAGATCAACCAGTCCACGTTCATTGGACTTGAGTTCAACAACATCATAACCACAGACAGTTGCACTGGCAGGATTAGTTCCATGTGCTGAATCAGGTACGATAACCTTACTGCGATCTTCACCCTTGTCTTCATGGTAGGCCTTGGCCACCATTAGTCCTGTCAGCTCACCCTGAGCACCTGCTGCCGGCTGCATGGTCATCCTTGCAAAACCACTTATCTCAGCCAGATGTTCTCCGACCTCATATAGCAGCTGCAGACATCCCTGAACCATATCCTGAGGAAGATAGGGATGAACACGGGTCCAGCCAGGGAAACGAGAGATATCTTCATTTAACTTGGGATTGTATTTCATGGTGCAGGTTCCCAGGGGATAAATACCGGTATCGACACCATAATTCAGTTTGGAAAGGCGTGTATAGTGTCTGATAACCTCCACTTCACTAACCTCGGGCAGTAATGGATCCTCCTGACGCAAATAATCCTCAGGAATTAGATCATTTAATTCCTGATCCGGAACATCCAGATCTGGTAATGAATAGGCCTTACGTCCTGGAGCACCTCGTTCGAAGATTAATGTCTCACTCATTTTAACACCTCCAGGTTCTGAACAAAATCATCTATTTCCTCTTTAGCTCTGGTTTCTGTTACACAGACCAGCATCCTGTTCTTCCACTGTGGATCAAAGACTCCCAGATCAAGACCACCAATAATCCCCTCTTCAAAGAGAGCCTGATTAATCTCTTCAACAGGCTTTGGAGTCTCAACCATAAATTCATGGAAGAAGGGTTGCTGACTCGTAACCTCATAGCCTGGAAGATTATCTATTAATCCTGCTGTATAATGAGCCTTTTTCAGCGATTGAGAGGCAACCTCTTTAATACCCTGAGGACCCATAGTTGTCATATATATGGTAGCCATCAGAGCATTTAAAGCCTCATTGGTGCAAATATTGGAGGAAGCTTTCTCCCTCCTGATATGCTGTTCCCTGGCCTGTAAAGTCATTACAAAGCCACGCTTTCCTTCCTGATCCACTGTCTGTCCCGAAAGACGTCCAGGAATGCGTCGTAGATAGCGTTTTTTAGCTGCAATATATCCCAGATAGGGTCCACCAAAGCTCAGTGGATTACCCAGGCACTGACCTTCGCCAACTACAATGTCAGCACCGAATTCACTGGGGGGTTTCAGAACACCAAGGGCGAGAGGGTTGGCTACTACTACTAGCAGTGCCTTTTCATCCTCCAGTATATCCATAATCTCCTGCATTTCCTCCAGAGATCCGAAGAAGTTGGGATACTGTACAATAAAGCAGGAAGTATCCTTATCTAAGGCCTCTTTAACTGAGGCAGGATTAATTTTTGTTCCCTGAGTAAGTGGAATTTCTTCCACTTCAAAATTAGATGCCCAGGCATAGGTATTAAGAACTGCACGATATTCGGGATGAACAGTCTCTGCCACCAGTGCTTTCTTTCTTCTGGTCTGTGCATTGGCCATGATAGCAGCCTCTGCCACCCCGGAACCTCCATCATAAAGTGAAGCATTGGAGACTTCCATACCGGTTAATTCACAGATCATGGTCTGATATTCGAAGATAGACTGCAGGGTTCCCTGACTGACTTCGGCCTGATAGGGAGTATATGCTGTATAAAACTCGGAGCGAGAAACTATATGGTCGATAATGCAGGGAATGAAATGATCATAAGCCCCGCCACCTAGAAAAGAAGGATACTGATCCAAATTAACATTCTTGGCAGCCATCTCCTTCATTTCTTTAAGCAGTTCCTGCTCAGTTAATGCTGGAGGAATATCCAGTGCATCTTCAAGCAGAACATTCTGTGGCAGAGGCTGCAGAAAGTCCTTTACACTATCTGCCCCTATCCTATCAAGCATCTCCCTCCGATCCTCTGGAGTATTTGGAATATATCTCACTATTCGATCTCCTCCAGAAATTCTTTGTAGGTCTCACTATCCATCAGTTCATTAACTTCATCAGGATCAGAGAGCTCAATGACAAAGAAAAATCCTTCATCATGAGGATTTTCATTCACCATAGCAGGGTTGTCCAGAATCTCTTCATTAATTTCAACTACCTCACCACTTAGTGGTGAATAGAAATCTGAGACAGCCTTTACTGATTCAATAACAGCACAATCAGCAAACTGTTCTACTTCCTCTCCTATTTCAGGCAGTTCTACAAAAACAATATCATCCAGCTGTTCCTGAGCATAATTGGTAAGTCCAACCTTGGCCTTCCCATCCTCTACCAGTGCCCACTCATGGTTTTTGGTATAAAGAAGTTCACTGGGATACATTGATAATATACCTCCCTTAATATATTTATCCTGACTTTACATTTAAATCGACAAAGGGAAGTTTAACTTCCCTGGCTTCCACCTTATTCTTTCTGATCTTAACCAGTAGTTCTTCACCATCATAGGAAGAAGGAACATAAGCCATACCAATGCTCTTCTTCAGGCTAGGAGAAAAGGTGCCGCTTGTTATTTCTCCTGCTTCCTCCCCACTAACAAAAACAGGGTAATGACTCCGGGGTATGCCTCTTTCCAGAAGTTCCAGACCGATTAATTTTTTATCTAAGCCCTGTTCCAGTACCTCTTTAAGAGCCTCACGACCTATAAAGTCTCCTTTATCAAAGTCAATGGTCCATTTAAGACCGGCCAGCAATGGAGGTGTCTCCTCATCAAACTCATTGCCATAAAGAGGATAACCAGCCTCCAGGCGGAGTGTATCTCTAGCACCCAACCCAGCTGGATTAAGGCCATGCTCCTCTCCCCTTTCCAGCAGAGCCTTCCAGATAACAGGAGCCTCCTCATTTTTCACGTAGAGCTCAAAGCCATCCTCTCCTGTATAACCGGTACGAGAAAGAAGTACCTCATAATCCAGCACCTCTCCCTGACAGCAGAAGTAATAGGGCAGATCTTTCAGCTCTACTTCTGTCAGCTGCTGTAGAATTGCTTCTGACTCAGGTCCCTGCAGTGCCAGTAGTGAGGTTTGATCAGTATTATCCTTTACAGTTACACCATCAAATTTTTCTGCTACCTTAACTACATGCTTCCAATCCTTTTCCTTGTTGGAGGCATTAACCACCAGCAGGTATTCTTCTTCTCCCAGACGATAGGCAAGAAGATCGTCAATAACTCCACCCTTTTCATTACACATCGGGCTGTAGACAACCTTACCCACCTTTACATCAGACATATTATTGGTTAAAAGATATTGAAGAAACTCAACTGTCTCACTGCCCCTGATCAGGAACTCTCCCATATGAGAAGCATCAAAAAGACCAGCACTACTACGTACCATCTCGTGTTCCTTAATGATAGAAGTATACTGTACTGGCATCTGAAAGCCACTAAAGTCGATCATCTTTGCACCCGCTTCTACATGAAGATCGTAAAGGGCTGTCTTAGCCATATTATTTCACCTCCTTTATAAATAATGTTATATCCTCTTATCCTTAGATAAGAATAAAAAAGAGAGGCTGATTGATCCAGCCCCTCTGTCCTAAGCTTCTACACTTAAGTTCAGAGTTCCGTCCACCCGGAATACTTTTGCCTGAGAGTTTCGATCGTAAAGAACGACCTTGCACCTTCGGCGCCCCGCTTTAGGAGAGGGGGTCTCTCCCCCGAGCTTCATTCGTCTTTATATATATCTTAAGCTTTTGTCCAATATAAAATATTCGTCATCTAAAAAAGATCTCCTTCCCAGAATTTTTATTTTTTCATATTTTTCTTTTTAATACTGAAATAATTATCATCAAAATCAGGATCAATCCAAGATAACCAAAAAAAGGGTATAGCAGCTTAACCAGAGAAACAAAACCAAGTTTAAGAGAAGGAATAACAAAAAGCAAAGAAAGAATAATTGCCTGATGATAACTTAGACCAAGGTAGTCCCCTACCCTTTTTGTTAATCCATATAGGGTAGCAAAAGCAGTAGTAAGCATTGCCAGCCAGAGAACCAGTCCATAAAGATAGAAATATGTTGAAGAATAATATGATGCAGCCTGAAGCATGGGCAGCTCTATTCTCCCCAGCTGGCTTACAAAGGTCAGGATAATCAATGAAATAATCAGTACAAGCATCAATATTCCTGCTCCACCCAAAAGACCGCCATAATAAAGAGATTTTATCCCCCTGGCATTATTTCCCATGGGTATTAATACTACCATAGCCAGGATCAGATTATAGGAAGTATAAAGGAGAGCACCAAGTAACCAGCACTCATCTTTTCCTTCAGCTTCTGCAAAGGAGAAGATAATTCTCCCTCCCGAATCAAACAACAGTTGAAGAAATAATACTACCAGTATAGCAACTAAGATTGTTATGATCCATAAATTACACCTCTTAATGCCATCCAGACCATAATTAACTACCAGAAAGGTAACCAGTAGAGTTAATCCAGACCCTACCCATGAGGAAAAGGAAAAAAGAAGATGAAAAACACTTCCTCCTCCTGAGACCATTATCACCAGACCTCCACCCAAAAAACACAGCATTACCAGATCAAAAAAAAAGCAGGTCCAGGTCCTAAAAAATGCTCAAAGAGTTGCTGATAGCTGCTATAACCACCTTCATACCCCAGCCTTAGTAACACTATCCCCAGAACAGTTATCAGTACTCCGCTGCAGATTATTCCCCATAACCCGGCAAAACCATAAGACAGAAAAAAAAACCAGATCTCCTGCCCGGAAGCAAATCCTGCTCCAACTAAAGCTCCCATGTAAGTAACAGCGATCAATAAACCCTCTGCCCTATACGAGCCCAAAAGAATCCCTCCCCCTAATAGATAATCTATTTGCAGACATTTAAATCTATTAAGGATTCCCTGTCTTATCACCTTCTACAGTTAGTTGCAGTTATCAGCTAAATATTGGGCCTATAAAAGATAGATAATAAATACTTATTCTTTGACCCCTCATTAAGATCAAACATTTTAACTCTACCCCTCTGCAAACAAATAATTGTAGCTTTTAATGCTTAAATGCTCCTTTTTAGTATCTACCAGGAAAACAAAGGAGCAGTCTTTTCATTCTTCTAACTGATTAAGGCTAAGTATAGAGGCTTATTTGCAAAATATTATATGAAAAGATTAACCTACCTTCCAGATAAAGAGACTGTAAGATATAGTAAAGGCATCAATATTGTTTTGAGCCCTCTCCTGGCTGAATTGATCCCTGCCCAGTAGCATTTTACCCCTGCAGTATTCTACTCTTTTTCATCAATATATATTTTTCTCCCCTGATACTCTCCACAAAGATTTATTCCAGCAGCTAAAAGAAAGATTGAACCTTCTCTTCTGATAAATGACTAACCTTACGGCACTGCTTCTAATGTTCAATGAGAAACATTATCACTGATTTTGAACCCATAATTATTGGTACTTTTTTACCGGAATTCAAAG
>CAZXKH010000076.1:0-7912 GCA_964641385.1 uncultured Clostridia bacterium
AGCTATGATCAGAAATATTATCAGGAGATAGGGGTTGGTTTTGAAATGCCAGTCCACTTTTCAAAGCTAACAGCCAGTGAGAATATTAACTTTTTTAAACAGCTCTATCGACAAACTGTTGATACTGACAGATTAATGAAAAGGCTTGGCCTTTATCAGGATCGCGATAAAAAGGTAGGTGAGTACTCCAAGGGGATGAAGGTTAGGTTGAACTTCCTGCGGGCTCTACTGAATGAACCCAGAATGCTCTTTCTGGATGAGCCTACAGCTGGCCTTGATCCGAAAAACTCCAGGATCATTAAGGATATCATTAAGGAATTTAAGGAGGACGGGGGAACAGTTCTGTTAACCACTCACCTGATGAATGATGTGGAGGAGCTCTGTGATCGGGTGGCCTTTATGGTTGATGGGAGAATATCTGAGATTAATACTCCTAAAAACTTAAAAATAGAACATGGACAGCGGAGACTGAAGGTAGAATACAGCGATAATGGTCAGGCTATGGAGGCTGAGTTTGAACTGGACGCTCTGGGAGAGGATGAGTTATTTTTAGATATCATAAATAATAAAAAGATCATTACCATGCATACTCAGGAGATGACCCTTGATAATATATTTATAGAAGTTACCGGGGTGAATGATCATGAGTAACTTCAAAACCCTGCTGGTTGGAGAATTGCAGAGGATGCAGAAGTATCATATTCTGTCTGCCAGTGTGGTGGTGGCCTTTTTTTGGATTGGAGCTCTGCATTTACTGGATACAGGTGATGTCAGTTATTTATTCTCTATGGTTGTCTTCTTTGATGTCCTGTCCATGTCCATTGTAATGGTGGGGGTAACTGTATTCTTCGAAAAACAGGAGGGAGTTTTAAGATCCATTTTTGTGGCTCCTGTTAATAAGAAAGAGTTTATTACTGCCAAGACACTGGGCAATCTATTCTCAAATTATATTACTATCCTGCTGGTCTATCTCTATGCAGTTATCTTTCAAGAGATTAGCATTCATTTTCTCGGTTTGCTGGGAGCAGTGCTGTTAATTGGCCTTTTCCATTCTCTGGTCGGCTTTTTAATTATCTATCGCTGCAGGGATTTTACCGGGTTACTGGTGGGTATGTTTGCCTATTTTTTGGTCTTTACCATTCCTATTGTTCTGCAAATGTTTGATGTTCTGGGGGATTTTTTCGACTATTTGCTTTATCTTATTCCCACCAAGGCCTCGGCTGTACTGATGGAAGGGGTAACCGGTTATGCTGAGCTGTGGGAGATATTGATCTCTGTTCTGTATCTGGGTGCTGGTTCAATAATACTGGGGTATTTTGTCTTCAAACAGTTTAAAGACTTTGCAGCCCGGGAGAGTGGTATTTAAATGTATATTACCTTTGTGATTAGCGAGTTTAAGAAATGGCTGCGGGAACCTTTAACCAGAATAATTGTCTTTTATCCCTTAATCTTTGGATTGGCGGGACGCTACTTTTTGCCCTTTATTGAGGAGAATACAGGTTTCGTGATTGCCTTTTATGCTGATGTGATTATTGCTGTTTTTAGCCTGATAATGCCCATGGTCTTTGGTGCCCTGATTGGCTTTTCACTGCTTGATGACCGGGATGATAATGTACTGGCCGCAGTTAAAGTTAGTCCACTTGGTCTTAATAAATACTTTTCCTTTCGTCTAATTATGATTTTTATCTGTTCGGTGCTGGCCTGTCTCTTTGTTATTCTTTTTGCTGATATTACAGAACTGGAACTGTCAGTCTTACTCAATATTTCTTTTTTGGCCTCTCTATCTGCTCCACTGACCGGTCTCTTTATCAATGCCTTTGCCAGCAATAAGATTGAGGGCTTTGCAGTAATGAAGGGCTTTGGTGCTATAATCTTTTTCCCCATTATTGCTCTCTTTTTCTTTGATTTTAAGGAACTCTTTTTTGCCTTTGCGCCAGGATTTTTCCCGGCAAAGGCTATCAGCACTGTTATCAGAGGGGAAGCAATGATGTTTTTAACCTATAATCAGTATATTATCCTGGGCTGGGTTTATGGGATTGCAGTTAATATACTGGCCTATATGGTCTTTAAGAGAAGAAGTAAGATATGAAGAGGATAAAAACCTTCCTTTAGCCACTGGTTATGATTTTAAGGGGTATCCTGGTCTTAATTTTATCCAGTATCCTCTGATTTCAGTTATTCCCGGCGATTATGGTAGAAGTTTAGTGTAGGATGGAAGGGCTCAGATAGGCCTTCGGGATTAGTTTGAATAATATTATCATCTAAGAATACCTTTAGTTAGATAATTATTGATCTTTCAGCTGCTGTATAATGGTAAGTAAAGATTGGAGCACTTTTAATGGTTATTTGTTGTAGGTGGTACGGTTGAAAAAATCTATATTTGAATAAGATTGTTGTTAGTTCTAAACCACAGCTTCAGTAACCTTTTCTATTTATTATCAATATATTAAAATATTGCTTAATATTATTTTTTGGGCTATAATAATATTAGCTTTCCATTATATATAGGATGTGGAGTAGTATGAAGTTGAGGAATATTAGGTTAACATTTATTTTATGGGGAATTATTCTTCCATTAATAATGTTCTATGCTGAAGCACCCTTAAGTACCCTGGCAGGACTGGTTTTGGTGGCTGTGGGTTTTCAAGCCTGGGATACAAGGGGTGGTCTTCTGGCTATGGGATGGTTTATTGCAGCCGGGATGATACTCTTTAGTCTTGGTACAGTAGAGCTACTGGAGATTTTGGGTGATGCTCTTATCCTGCTGGCAGTGGTGGTTACAGTTAAGATCTTACAGCAGCACTGGGAATCCGATAAGGAAAGTAGCATCTTCTCCTATTTTTCCCGTACCAGACAGAAGCGCAGGGTTTTGGAAAGAATTATCAACAGGAGTCCGGCTGTGGCTCTGATCTGGAAGAGTCAGGATGACTTTAAGGTGGAGTATGTTTCAGAGAATATTAAACAGTTTGGTTACCGGCCTAAAGAGCTTACCTCAGGCAGGATTACCTTTGGGCAGCTTCTTTACCCTGATGATCAGGAGCGTGTACGAAGGGAACTGGCTCTCCATGAAGAGAAACAGAGCAAACACTTTGTTCTTACTTACCGTATCTTTACCTCAGATGGTGAGGTGCGCTGGATCAAGGACTGGACCTGGAGTGAATATGATGCCCGGGGGCGGTGTGTGCGTTATGAAGGCATCATTCTCGATATAACCAGGCGCCTGGAGGCTGAAGAAGCTTTGGCTGAAGAGAAGGAAAGGCTCCATACTACACTGCGTTCTATTGGAGATGGAGTAATTGCTACAGATGCAGAGGGTAAAGTTTCTTTAATAAATGGAGTGGCAGAAGAGATAACCGGCTGGCCAGAGGAGGAGGCAGTGGGTAAACCCCTTAATCACATCTTTCAGTTAATCAATGAGCAAACAGGAGCAGTTATGGAGAATCCGGTGTCCAAGGTATTGAGTACAGGGGAGGCCTGTGAACTTGCCAGCCACACTGCCTTAATTGATCGAGATGGTAATTCAATAAGTATTGCTGACAGTGCAGCACCAATCAGGACTGATCAGGATGAGATTACCGGGGTAGTACTTGTTTTCAGAGATGTTACGGCTCTGAAAAAAATAGAAGCAGAAAAAAGTCGTCTTATGAAAGAGATGAAAAAAAATCTGGAGGAAAGCCTGGCTTTGCAGCGTATAACCTCTGCTCTACTGGAACAGATCAGTTTGGATGATATTCTGGAGATAGTATGCTCCGAATCTATTCGAGTAACAGATTCTAGGGTTGGAAAGATATATTTACTGCCAGAGGATCAGGAGCTACCCAGTGATGATGATGCTGACCCGGATCTTCTTAAGCTGGTCTGTCAGATTAGCGAAGGGGAAAAGGAGGCAGCTATTCTGCCGGTCAGTGATTTACTTCTACAGGTATTAAGAAAGGGAGAGCCAGAGATCATCTGTCAGAAAGGTAGAGATGAAGCCGGAGATGGTAGTATGGAACTGCTGGCAGTTCCTTTATTGGCAGTTGACAGGAGGCTTGGGGTGCTAACTGTAACTGGAAATAAAGCTGGTTTTAAGCAGAGTGATCTTAAGATCATGGATCTGATTGCAGCCCAGGCAGCAGTTGCTATCAAGAATGCCAATCTCTATCAGGATGTACAGGAGCTAGCCGTTTTGAAGGAGAGACAGCGATTGGCCAGGGATCTTCATGATGCTGTTTCTCAGACACTTTTTTCTGCCAGCCTGATTGCAGATGCCCTCCCCAGTATCTGGGAGAAGGATAGAGAAGAGGGAAGAAGACGGCTTGCTGAGATTCGGAATCTGAGCAGAGGTGCTCTGTCAGAGATGAGGACTCTGTTGCTGGAACTTAGACCAGATGGTCTGGTTGAGGCAGACCTCGGAGAGCTGCTCAAACATCTTGTTAATGCCCTGCAGAGTCGGAGTAGGGTTGCTGTGGAGCTCAGTGTAGAAGAAAAAAGATCACTTCCTTCATCGGTTCAGGTGGCCTTTTATCGTATAGCTCAGGAGAGCCTGAACAATGTAAACAAGCATTCTGCTGCTACAGAGCTGGAGATTAATGCTCTGCTTGAACACTCTGAGGCCCAAATGGTAATCAGAGATAATGGTCGTGGCTTTATTCAGGGGGAAGGACAGTCTGAAGGCCTGGGGCTTAAGATCATGAATGAAAGGGCTAAGGAGGTTGGAGCACAGCTAATGATTGATTCCTGCCCTGGAAGGGGAACAGAGGTTAGTATTGCCTGGCATGGGGAAGAGTAGTTATCAAGATAAAGTATCACTCACACTGCACATTTGCAGGTTTTGCATTTTATAAAGAGGAGCACATACTGGTCAGCTGGCCAGGTATAATACTGAAGATTTGATTAAGATAAACCCCTCCTACTGTCGGGTGCTCAGGGAGGGTTTTTAGTTTATAATATAAACTACTAACTTCAGATTAAAAAAAGCGAGGGAAGATTATGAGAATAATGATTGCCGGACATGATGTTCATGTTCGTCGAGCACTACGCCTGTTATTTGAGTATGAAGAAGGAATCGAATTGGTAGAAGAGGTATCTACTGCTGATAAGATTGCAGAGCAGGCAGAGTCTTTCTTGCCTCAGCTGGTGGTTTTAGATTGGGAGTTAAAGGGTCTAAGGAGGGAGGAGGTTATTCTGCAGCTAAAGAATATTCATTCATCTCCCTTTGTGGTGGCCCTTGGCAGTCAACCAAAATCAAAAAATAATTCACTGGAGCTAGGGGTTGACGCTTTTATTAGCAGGTGGCAGAACCCTCAGGATGTGCTGAATATAATTAGAAGGGTGTACGAGGAAGATAATAATCATCGACAACAGGTGACACGATAAAAGAACTGCACTCTGGAAGCCATTAATCTGTTTACGAGCTTTCTTTGCTATTAGATATTATAATCCATCCATATTGAAGACAACTGAGTTGACCTACTTGGTATTGATATATTCTACTTAATCCTGGCTAAGTTCTTCTGGCAAGCAAATAATTGAAGTTGATAGCAAGTATGGGGGGCAATTGCTAAAGTATCTTTTAGATGATAAACCATAATTAATTCTCAGAGGCACTAACCTGCTGGCCAGGGATTGTATGTTCCAGCCCATGTCCTTAGAAGGGATAATGGCTGGAGTATTGCAGTATCTGTGGTCAGTTTTTTCTTATAGCAAGGGTCTGCTTCCTGGAAGCCATTTTGTAGCTATGATCAATTAATTTTTGGAGTTATTTTCTTAACAGTAAAGTGTTATAAAAAAGCTATACTCAATGAAGAACAATCCAGGATTCAGCTCAGCCGGATGTAGGCACTGACACAAGAGAGATTGATGAAGATCATATCTTCCAGAAATGGGTGATAATAATTTCTAACTTAAGAATATCACAGGCCAACAAGAATACTTCTGAGGAAGTAATCAGGAAGACGGTGCAGATGCTGGCCTATGCTTTCCGGCAGGAGACTATAACTAATTATATTTATGACTTCTCAAAACATACTTCTTTTAAAACAGTCTGCAGGCTAAACACATTAAAATTTAAAGAATATATCTCAACAGAACAGATAATACTGCTGGTTATGCGGGGGAATGAAGTTATTGGAACAGCAGTCTTAAAGGAACAAGGGAAGGGTTTATTATGGCAGAGACTTAGGGTATATGTACCTGAAATCATCTTTTTACTCTACCCATTAATAAACATGGTTAACTTTAAGCGGGCTAAACTGCTCAATGGATTACTCAAGCTTGAAGAAAAGCCAGCAGCTAAATATATTATACTGGAGGCAATTGGAGTTGATGAGAATTTCCAGGGTCAGGGTATTGGCAAGAGACTTTTGAAGAGGGTTGAAGAGATTGCTACTGACAGGGGCTATGATGGGATCTATCTATATACAGCAGATAAAAATAACTATGAGATCTATAACCACTTCAATTATTCTTTGATAGCTGAGCGGGGAAATGAAGAATTAAAAATCTATCATATGTATAAAGATATTAATGAGAAAGGGTCAAAGTAAAGGGATTAAGTTAGTACTTTCGAGTATTTATGGCAAGAGGGCGCTGGTGAGCTGGATTCAATGTGCATCATTACTTTTCTATCTCTGTGGTAAAGGAAGATAAGACCTCGATGTATACTGGAGAGAAAAATAAATTGGAACTGTGGTCTATAACATGAATTCACTTCATTGCTTCTTTCCTAACTGCAATAATTATCCTTCCCAATCTGTATTACCTTGATTCATCTCACCTCTAGATTAAATCTATAATATATGGGAAATATTTTATTTTAATGCAGGAATATCATCTTTTATATTGAATATTATGAAATAACATATAATTCAACCAATAACAGTGAAAGGAGGTGGACGGTTTATATTTGGTAGTAAAAGAAGGCATAGCCAAAGGAGGGAAAGAAAATGCATTCTATTGTCTTTATTATTATTGCCATTGTTTCCTTTTTACTGGCCTATCTTTTTTATGCCAAATATTTAGCGAACTTTATCTGGAAGTTAGACCCTGAAATGGTTACACCTGCGAAGAAGTATGAAGATGGGTTTGAATATGTCCCCACGAGAAAGGAAGTGGTTTTTGGTCATCACTTTACATCAATTGCCGGTGCAGCACCCATTGTGGGACCAGTAGTTGCGGCCATCTGGGGGTGGGTCCCGGCATTACTATGGATCATTTTTGGAACTATTTTCTTTGGAGCGGTCCATGATTTTGGAGCACTGGTGACATCTCTACGACATGATGGTAGAGGGATTGCTGATTATTTAAAGGATCTTCTTGGGTTTAGAGCTGTAAAAATGATGTATATTGTGGTCTTTTTTATCCTGGTTCTTGTCTCAGCAGTATTTGTTCATGTCATATCAATTCTTTTATCCAGTTTTCCAGCAGCAGTATACTCTGTCTGGATTGAAATACCACTGGCACTATATATCGGTTATATTTTGGCTAAAAAGAAAGATGTTAACCTTTTCCTTTATGCTCTGCTGGCTGTAGTGGTAATGTATATTTTTATACCTATAGGAGTCATTTTCCCCTTTGAGCTCAGCTATAATAGCTGGGTAATTATTTGTCTAATTTATATGATTATTGCAGCACGATTGCCAGTTCAAACCCTTGTGCAGCCCAGAGATTATATTAACTCACATCAGCTAATAATAGCTTTGGGGGCAGTAACAATAGGTATTATTGGGCTGGTCTTTGGAGGTGGGACTGAGGTAGGACGTGTTGTTGCTCCAGCCATCAGGCTCGCTCCAGAGGGTGCTCCTCCTATCTGGCCCTTTGTAATGATTACTATCGCCTGTGGGGCTATTTCTGGATGGCATTCTATAGTGGGCAGTGGTACAACTCCCAAACAGCTGGAGAATGAGGTTGATGCAAAATTCATAGGTTATGG
>CAZXKH010000077.1:0-7911 GCA_964641385.1 uncultured Clostridia bacterium
GCCAGTGAAATAGAAAAGGAATCCAGGCGCAGAGATGGCAGTGAGATGCTGACCCCCTTTGGTGTCAGGGTATCTACCAGGGAATTGGTCAGCTCCCCTATCCTGGAATAATCGGAAGTGCTCAGCGAAGCCAGTGAAAGCTCATCATAGCCTGTACTGCTGAGCAATAAGGCAGCCAGCTCCTGAAGTCGATCAGGACTTCTTTCCCGTACCGGACGGTAAAGGACCCCTGCCTGACAGAAACGGCAGCCACGGGTACAACCCCGGGCAATCTCCAGTATAACCCGATCGTGTATGATCTCCATATAGGGAAGAATCATTTTCTCCGGATAGAAGGCCTGATCCAGATCGGCAACAACTCTTTTTTTAATACCATCCTTCTTTCCATGACCTGCTGGCTGGGGAAGGGGAACTCCATCCTGACTATATTTTACATCATAATGAGTGGGGATGTAAAGTCCCTTAATGGATGATAGCTCCTCCAGCAGTCCCTTTTTCTCCCTTTCCCCGGCTCTCTTCCATGATAGATAACAATCAAAAAACTCCTCCAAAAGCTCCTCCGCTTCACCGATAACAAAGAGATCAATAAAGTCAGCCAGAGGTTCTGGATTAAAGGCATTGGGGCCACCGGCAATAATCAGGGGTTGCTCCATCCCCCTCTCGGAAGCATATAGGGGTATTCCTGCCAGTTTTAGCATGTTGAGCAGGTTGCTATAGCTCAGCTCATACTGAAGGGTAAATCCAAGGAGATCGAAGTCACCAACAGGCCTTCTGCTCTCCAGGCTAAAGAGGGGTATCCCCCTTTCTCTCATCTCCCTCTCCATATCAGCTGCCGGAGCATAGACTCTTTCAGCTACAAGCTCCTGACGACTATTAATCAGGTGGTACAGTATTTTAAGCCCCAGATGTGACATGCCAACCTCATATAGATCTGGGAAAGCCAGGGCTACAGTCAGTTCCACCTCCTCCAGATCCTTCACAATACTGTTCCACTCTCCACCAATATAACGGGTTGGTTTATTTACACCGATTAGAAGCCTGTCCATGGCCTCTGATTGCAGATACTGTTGATCAATTTCAGCCATTATTGTCCCGAACAGGATCTTGTCCTGCCGGGGTTAATTCCTCCTCTCCTGAACTTAAGAGACTCTTTCCAGCAATCCACCCAGGGTGATGGTATGATCCCTGCCCTCCAGCAGATGTTCCACAATCTGTACTTCCAGCAACAGGCCCTTTAACCTCTGTTCCTGATCTATAACCAGCACCAGATGATATTTCTGGGGTATGAAGAGCTGCAGCACCTCGTTGAGGGATAGATCCTCCCAGGCTACCAGGACAGCAGCCCTGGCATAACCGCGTTCTTTAAAGTTTTTACCCTGACGTAAGAGATACTGGAGCAGCAGAGTGGGCAGCTCCCTGTGCTCCACAGAGGCGGTGTAATAAACAAAGAAGGCCACCATCAAAAGAGTGATGTTTCCCCTTCCCAGATAGAGTCCATAAAGGGTTACAGCCACCATCAAGAGAGCAATTATCCTGGTCAGCAGTGCAACCAGGCTGCTGGCCTGGTAAAAACCCATCTTGCTCTTTAGATGGGCTCTAAGCATTCTACCTCCATCCAGAGGAAGGGCCGGAAGAAGGTTAAAAAGACCCAGGGTCAAATTAACCTGAAAAAGAAAGGAATAAACCTCCCTGTAGGGGCCACCATGCTGAAAAAGACCCCCAAAAAAACCTGCCAGCACCAGGCTAACCAGTGGACCAACCAGTGCCACTCTAAACTCCACCACCGGATTCAGCTCCAGCTCGGTACCCATACGGACCACACCACCAAAGGGAAGCAGCTCAACCTCCCTAATCCTCATCCCATGAGTATGGGCAAAAAGCAGGTGGGCAGCTTCATGAATCAGTACCATGGCCAGCACCACCAGCGACTGATAGAATAAACCCAGGAAAATAAAGACCAGCAATACAACCAGAAAGAGTGGATTGAGTCTCAGCCTAACTCCAGCAATGGACAACAGCTGCATACATTACCCCCCCCTGCAAAAAGAATCTCTTAATGTATATTCCCGGACAGGGGAAGGTATTAAAATGAATGTTAGAAACTTAGCTTCTGCCGCCTCATCTTGATGTTTAACAGCAGGCCAATAGCCAGCATATTGGTCAACAGCGAACTGCCTCCATAGCTTAAAAAGGGCAGAGGAATACCGGTAATGGGCATCATCCCAATTGTCATTCCAATGTTCTCCAGGATATGAAAGGTAAACATAAAGACAACTCCCCCGGCAATCAAAATCCCAAAGCGATCCTTGGCCTGGGAGATGATCTCAATCCCCTTCCAGAGCAGTAGAAAAAATAAAAAGAGCACCACCATTGAACCGATAAAACCCAGTTCCTCTGCCACCACAGAAAAGATAAAGTCTGTATGCTGTTCTGGAAGAAAGTTCAGCCTGGTCTGAGTGCCTGAAAAAAGGCCCTTACCGTATAACCCACCTGATCCAATGGCAATCTGAGACTGGATTATATTATAACCATAATTCTGTGGATCAAGAGAGGGATCGAGAAAGACAATTAACCGCATCAGCTGATAATGCTTAAAGGGGATTGCCAGCCCAAACTGAAGGTGTAGAAAGATCCAGAGAATTATGGAGGCCAGGCCACCACCTACAAAACCCAGTAGCAGCTTGAGATTGGCACCAGCCAGAAAAAGCATCCCCAGCATAATAAATCCAAAGACAAGGGCAGTCCCCAGATCATTCTGTACAAAGACCAGCACTGCTGGCAGGCTTAGATATAAAAAAGGATAAATGAAATCACTCCAGCAGTCAAGCTCTAAATCCTTACTGGAAAGAAGAGCTGCCAGACTGATAATTATTGCTATCTTTGCCAGCTCCGAGGGCTGGAAATTAATGGGCCCAAAATAGAACCAGCGCTGTCCTCCAGAGACTGTGCGCCCAAAAAAGATTACCATAACCAGCATCACAATACTGCCAATATAGATCAGCTCGGCATAATTCTTAAGGCGCCGGTAGTCAAAAAAAAGTGCCAGCATCATGGCAATAAAACCCAGTACAGCAGCTGCGATCTGCCGGGCCAGATATAGATTGGGCTGGAAAAGGGAATAATTGTGGGTGGCGCTACTGATCATAACCAGTCCAATCCCGATCAGAGCAAAGACTATTAGCAGTAATATGTAATCAATACCGAGCAGAACTCGCTTCCAGATTATTGCCACCCCCTCCAGATCAATTATATAATAAAACAATAAAAAAGAAAACCCACTCAGGTATATTTAAACACAAAAAGAAAAAAAGAGGGGTTACCCCCCCTTTATTCCCTCAGATGAGGCTCCTTTACTGCTGGAGATTCTTCTGATACTGGGCATTACGATAGATTTCATCGATAATGCCCTCCATTCTTTTCAATATCTGGCTGGCTTCAATGGAACGAGAGGCCTGGCTAAGACCATTCATGGCTCCCTGGATAGTCTGAGTTGAGCTCTGAGAGATTATTAACTCCAGATTCTGAAGCTGATTCTTCACCTGTCCTAACATGCTCGTCAGGCTGTAAATCTTCCCCCAGGGACTGTAATGCTGCTGGGTGAAGGAAGAGGGTGTCATGGCAGCTGGCTGCTGCCAGTGTGCTGTATGCTGATTCTGAGCATAATTGCCAAAAAAACCATGGACCCCTTCGCCACCGGTGGCCATCTTATTTCTACCCTGGTTGTTACCTAAAAAATTTAGTAGCCTATCAAGCTGTAAAGAGAGGCTTCTCAGCTGCTGTTCAATCTGTGAACCCCTCTCCAGAGAGCCGCTGTGAGTTGAATAAGCCCCCGGATAATAAGAGCTCTGGTAGAGGCCACTGTAGTTCTGGTTGGTGGTTCCTGCTGTCCCGTACATTTATTAACCTCCTTGTTGTTAAAGGGGAATATTCCCCAGTCTGCTGGAAGCAGAAAGCAGTGACTGATAGCTCTGCTGGATAAAATGAGTGTTATACTGATGTATCAGGCTCCGGATCTGATCCAGCAGCTGTCTGGTCCGGGGAGAAACCTCATTCAAATTTTTGATCTGATCCCTGGTCTCCTCCAGATTATGGGCTATCTGATTTAGTTCTTCCTTAAAATCTTCCCTGGCCACCATTGACAGCTCAGACTGATTCAGCTGCTGCAGCCTGTTCAGTAGTTGAAAGAGTTTCTCATCAACAGCTGAACTGGTTCCTTCCTCTCCCTGATAGTTATAATCGCCCATATCACACCTCCTTTATGCCTGAAAAACTCCCTGTATCTTCTTTCTTAATATGAACAGGAAAGACAGTATTTATACATCTAAAATAATATTTTTCCAGCCGGCAGTGAGGATCGGGATATAGTATGAGCATCGCGAAGGATATTAATCTGCCAGGCAATAAATATACCCTGCCTTATAATAGACAGGGCAACCTGTAGATATCTTCCTTGGCTAAAGATAAAAGGAGGAAAGGGCTCTTCCCCCCTGTTATAAATTATGAATTATTACGCTCTCCCCTTAGCTTTCCCCGAGCATTGACATCCTTTTTTAAGCAAAAAATAATCCAGGTTAAAAATAATTCTTTCCATAAAAAACTACAGCAAGAGGACAGGAAGGATTGAAATAGCATCAACTAAAATTCTTCTATCTCTTGATCTGTTTCACAGGAATATTGGCCATTAGTGTTGTTCGCTCATCCTTCTTTTTTAAATTGATTTCGATCTCTTCCTGATCAACCTCTATGTAACGGGAAATAACCTCAATAATATCCTGACGCATGGCATCAACTAACTCTGGAGAAAGATTTATTCGATCCTGAACAAGTAAAAGCTGCAACCGTTCCTTGGCTCTATCCTTGCTCTTCTTTCTCTTAAAAATCCTGGAAAGAAAAGACATCAAATACAACCCTCCCTCTTAATACTAAAAGCCCATTATACTCTTGATGCGACTAAATAAGCCCTTCTTCTCCCAGCTTAAAAAGGGTACCTCCTGGCCCAAAAGACGCAGACCCACATTCCTGAAAGCCTCGCCGGCCTGTGAGCTGCTATCAAAGACAACCGGTTCTCCCCGATTGGTGGATACTACAATTCTTTCATCATCGGGAATAACACCCAGAAGACTAATAGCCAGAACTTCCAGCATATCGGCTACATCCAGCATGTCTCCCTTCTTAACCATCTCTCTATTGATTCTGTTAATAACCACCCGGGGATCATCAAGACCGGCGGCCTGGAGCATACCGATGATCCGGTCAGCATCTCTAAGTGCAGATACCTCAGGAGTGGTGATAATAACCGCCTCATCAGCACCGGCCACAGCATTACGAAATCCCTGTTCTATCCCTGCCGGTGAATCGATTAGAACAAAGTCAAACTCTTCCTTCAGTTTTTCCACCAGTTCCTGTACCTCTTCGGGGCTTACAGCATCCTTATCTCTGGTCTGAGCAGCCGGCATGAGAAAAAGATTGCTGTTCCTCTTATCCTTAATCAGAGCCTGTTCAAGCCTGCATTCTCCCTCCACCACATTTACCAGGTCATAGACGATCCTGTTCTCTAAACCCAGCAGCACATCCAGGTTCCTGAGGCCTATATCAACATCAATAAGTGCCGTCCTTTGACCTTCACTGGCCAGCACACTACCTATATTGGCTGTGGCAGTAGTCTTGCCCACACCACCCTTGCCTGAGGTTATTACTATCGCCTTCCCCGACATCAGTCAGATCCCCTCCCTCTCGAATTATAAGGTTCTACCACTATCATATCCTCTTTTATTCTGGCAATCTCAGGTCCCTTTTCCCTGCCCTCTCCCTCCTCGGGAGATCTGGCTATCAGGCTGGCAATTCTAAGCTGGGTTGGTTTAAAGGTCAGAGCAAAGACACAGGCCTCTCTGTTTCCCCCCGCCCCGGCATGGGCCATACCGCGCAAAGAACCCAGAATGAAGATATCACCCGAGACTACAATCTCAGCTCCTGGATTGACATCACCCATCAAAATCAGGTTAGCATCAAGCTCAACCCGCTGTCCCGAACGAAGGGTCTTCTTAACCACTCTGCTCTTTCGCTCCCGGGAAGCTGAAGAGGTTGAGAAGTCCATTTCCTGCCAGAGGGGAGTTCTTCCATTTTTGTCCTCCAGAAATTCAACGATCAGGACCCTTTCCCGTTGATTAAAGAGACTGATCAGCTCCTCCTTCTCATGGGGGCTAAGGCTTCGTGAACCCAAATTTATTCTAACCGCTCCCTGCCTGAAAAAATGCTCGGTATTCTTCAGGCGGCTGGAAAGCGCTTCCTTAATCTCAGCCAGGGAAAGGGCTTCATCGATCTCGATTATTAAGCCCGAGGAATCGCCCCTAAATGTAACTCTATCTGTCATCCGTCTTCCCCCTAATCTAGCTAAATTCAGTTTGTACGTTCAAATCCGTCGCCCTCTTCTAATTCCAGGTGTTTATCCTCCAGGCCCTGATATTCATCCTCCAGCTGAAAATAGCTGACAAGCAGATCATGAGCCAGAGGCAGGGTGCGAGAACTCGAGGTGCCGTGTTCAATAAAAACAACAAAGGCAATCTCAGGATCATCAGCCGGTGCATAACCAATAAACAAGCCGTGGTTGGGACGGTTCTCGCTGGTCTCAGCTGTACCCGTCTTTCCTGCAACCTGAAGGGGAAAGTCTTTAAAAACAGAGGCAGCTGTACCATAGCTGGTCACTGCTTCCAGCCCCTCTGTTAGCAGCTCAAGGTTGTTACTGTTAAGGGGTAAAGTATTTAGCAGCTGGGGCTTATTCTCCATCAGCACCTCACCCTCTGGAGACAAAATACGGTCAACAACCCGGGGTTGATAAATACTTCCCCCATTGGCCACAGCAGCAATTACATTTACCAGCTGTAAGGGAGTGGTCTGCAGACTACCCTGACCGATAGAGATGTTAATGGTATCACCTGGATACCATCCCTCCTGTTCAGTCCTCCATTTGTATTCATTATTGGGAACAATACCTGCCTTCTCCCCCGGAAGATCAATACCTGAAAGATATCCCAGCCCATACTGATGCCCGTACCACTGCAGTCTATCATTTCCCTGTCGGTGCAGATCATAACCAAGGGAATAAAAATAGGTGTTGTTGGAATAGGCCATGGCATCAATAAAATTAATATCCCCCTGCCCATAATCCATCCAGTTATACCAGCGGGCATTACCCAGCTGAAAGAAACCGGGATCATGGTATTCTGTCTCAGAGTCAATACCCAGTTCCTCTAAGGCTGCTGAAGCTGTAATAACCTTGAAGACTGAACCGGGAGGAGGAGTTTTAGAGAGAGCCCGATTAACCAGAGGATGATGAGGATCTCCGGCCAGTTCCTGCCATTCCTGCGCACTAATGCCAGCAGCAAATGAGTTGGGGTTATAGGAGGGATTGCTGGCCATGGCGTATACCTCACCCTGATGGGGATTAAGTATGATAACTGCTCCACCTGTTGGTGGCCCCAGTATCTCATCATCCTCTTCAGCTTCAATGGTCAAATATTCCAGGTGTTCTGCCAGAATTCTTTCTGCCTCCCGCTGCAGGTTGTGATCAAGATAGAGGAGCAGATCATTTCCCTCCCTTGGGTTTTTGACCCCCAGGGTCCTCATCTCACGCCCCAGGCTGTCGATCTCTATCTGTCTCTTGCCATCTTCCCCTTTCAGATAATCCTCATATGATCTCTCCAAACCCTCACGACCAATAATTCCTCCAGCACGATAGCCCTTAGAAAAGAGATGGTTAAGATCACTTGTTGAGACCTCTCCCAGATAACCCAAAAGGTGTGAGGCATAGTTATCGTAAACATAATCACGGAGGGGCACCTTTTCAATGATAACACCCGGTAGAAGACGACTGTTTTCCTCGATAATCACCATCTCTTCCCGGGAAATATTGCG